>CANFVX010000076.1 GCA_947450495.1 Gammaproteobacteria bacterium | reverse complement strand
GCCCCTTCATCGGCCCCTTCATCGGCTGAGCATCCGCTAGCGTCAGACGCGCTGACTCAGGACTGGCTGCGCACCGCAGCCGCCTCGCGGACATGAGGGTCGGTCAGCTTTTCCTTGTGCTTGCGAACCTGACGGTCGAGTTTGTCGACCAGCAGATCGATGGCGGCGTACATGTCGTCGTGCTCGCTCTCCGCATGGAGGTTGGCACCGGCCAGATGCAGATTCGCTTCCGCCTTCTGCAACTGGCGCTCGGTGCCGAGCACCACATGAATATCCATCACGTGGTCGAAGTGACGCACGATCCGTTGCATTTTGTTTTTGATGTATTCCTGAAGCGCAGCAGAGAGTTCAACGTGGTGGCCGGAAATAGTGATTTGCATGACTAGGCTTCCTTCAGGGCTGAGTGTAATGACAGCGTCGGCAAGTGCGCCGGTATCTTCAGTATCGGCAGGCCCGCCATCATCCAAGTCGTTTCCGCTCGTTGGATGGCGGGATGTGCATGGCTTCACGGTACTTGGCAACGGTTCTGCGCGCCACATTAATCCCCTGATCGCCCAGGATTTCAGCCAGACGGCTGTCGCTTAAGGGTTTGTCGGGCGCCTCGGCCGCAATCAGCTTCTTGATGACCGCGCGAATCGCCGTCGATGACGCCTCGCCGCCCATGTTGGTGCTGACGTGGCTGGAGAAGAAATACTTGAGCTCATAGACCCCGCGCGGGGTATGCATGTATTTGCGGCTGGTGACGCGCGAGATGGTTGATTCGTGCAGTTCGAGCACTTCGGCAATGTCGTGCAACACCAGCGGCTTCATCGCTTCGTCGCCTAAATCGAGAAACGCCTTCTGCCGTTCAACAATCGCGGCCGCCACCCGCAGCAAGGTTTCGCTGCGACTCTGCAGGCTCTTGATGAACCATTTGGCTTCCTGCAGATGCGTTTTGAGAGAGTTGTTGGTGGCGCTGTTATCCGCCCGCCGAATCATGCTGGCGTAATACGGATTGACCCGGATGTGAGGCACCGAGTCGGGGTTAAGTTCAACCTTCCAGCGACCGCGCAGCTTGCGCACGTACACATCCGGAATGAGGTATTCGGGAGGCTGCTCGCTGAAGCGCGAGCCGGGTCGGGGGTTGAGCGATTGAATCAGCGTCATCACTTCGCGCAGTTCGTCCTGCGTCAGCTTCATCCGCCGCATCACCTGGTTGAACTCGCGATTCCCCATCGCATCGAGATGGTGTTCGCATACCCGCTGGGCTTCCTCGAGCCAGCGGGTATCAGGCGCGAGTTCGCGCAACTGGAGCAGCAGGCACTCGCTGAGCGTGCGCGCCGCGACGCCCGGCGGGTCTAAGGCCTGCACCTGTTTGAGCATGGCTTCGACTTCATCTTCGTCAGCGTCGGCGCCGCCGGCCTTGATGACTTCCAGAATGTCTTCAACGCTGACCTCGAGATAACCCGTCTCACCCAAGGCATCGATGATGGCGGTGGCAATCAGCGTATCGAGAGGCGACAGCGGCAAGAGATTGAGCTGCCAGAGCAAATGGTCGCGCAGCGAGCCGGAAACGCCCCGGATGTTTTCGAATTCGCCGGAGCCATCTTCGCCGGAAGACCCGGGGCCCGTGGCCGACAGCGTGTTATCGAAAATCTCGTCCCACTCGGTGTCCACCGGCAGGTCTTGCGGGATGTCGTCGGTGGTGGAAGGTGCGGCGTATTCTTCGGCACCGCTATCGCCCTCGTCGCCGCCGAAGTCCCCACCCTCGTCACCGCCAACGGTCACGCCGCTGGCGGCTTCGCCCATGAAGTCCGGCACGTCGGTATCTTCTTCGTCGACCTCCAACATCATGTTGGAATCGAGCACCTGCTGGATCTCGAGCTCAAGCTCCATCGACGACAGCTGCAGAAGCCGGATGGCCTGCTGCAACTGGGGCGTCATGGTCAGTTGCTGACCAAGCTTGAGCTGCAGGGATTGCTTCATGGACAGGGACTTTGACCTTTACAGCGTAGATTCGAGGTTAGGTAAATTCAGTCTAACGGATTATCTGCAAAGTCCCTCGTGCAGGTGCAGCAACTGCCACTACATCGTGAAATCTTCACCCAGATACACGGCCCGCACGTGTTCATCATCGAGAATACGCTCCGGCTCGCCTTCCGCGATGATCCGGCCATCGTTCACGATGTAGGCGCGGTCGCAAATACCCAGCGTCTCGCGCACATTGTGATCGGTAATGAGCACGCCAATCCCGAGCTTGCTCAGGTGCTTGATGATGCGCCGGATGTCGCCAACTGAAATGGGGTCGACGCCGGCGAAGGGTTCGTCCAGCAGCACAAAGCGGGGTTCAGACGCCAGCGCGCGGGCAATCTCGGTTCGGCGCCGCTCGCCGCCCGAGAGCGACATGCCGAGATTCTTGCGGATATGCGCGAGGTGAAATTCCTTCAGCAATTCTTCAAGCCGGCGTTGACGTTGCTCTGTGCTCATCTCGGCCATCGTCTCGAGCACGGCCGCAATGTTTTCTTCGACGGTCAATTTGCGGAAGACAGACGCTTCCTGCGGCAAATAACCCAAGCCCCGCCGTGCGCGTTGGTCCATGGGGAGGTTGGAGAGGTCTTCCTTGTCCAGATGCACGGTGCCGCCTTCTTGCGGCACGAGTCCGATGATCATGTAGAAACTGGTCGTTTTGCCGGCGCCATTCGGTCCCAACAAGCCCACCACCTCGCCCCCCGACACCGTCAGACTGACGTCCTTCACGACCTGTCGGGATTTATAGGCCTTGAAGAGATGGCGAACGGCGAGCGTGCTCATGGGGCGGGTTTGCTCTTGGGCGGAATGATGACCTTAATCCGACCTTTGGGCTTGCCATCCGTGGGCTTGCCCTGATTCGTGAGCGGGTCGCCGCGCCCGGTGATGACGCTCCGCGCCGTGTCGTAGTTGATGCGGTAACCCTCAAACAAACGCTCGCCCTGATTCAGATGCGCTTCCTTGATCAGCACGAGCTGGTTTTTCTTCGCGTAATACTCAACGCGCAGGGCCTGGCCTTCGATGTCTTCCTTGTTGCCGTCGGGCGTCTGGCGGAAATAGGCCGGCCGCCCGTCCACCACCGCGACTTCCAGATTGTGGCCGTCGTCGAAAGTGGCATGCAGTTTGTCGCCCGTCATGCGGATGGAACCCTGTGTGACGATCACATTGCCAATGTAGTCGGTGGTGCCGGCCATATCGTCCATCTCGGCGAAATCCGCCTGAATCTCGACCGGCTGGTCTTTGTCCGAGGCCAGTGCCGAAACCTGCGGGGCAAGCGAGATCAGCAGGAGGAACAGGCCGGCGCTTATGGAATTAATGGCGTTCAATGTGGCTTCTTACCCGTTCGCGTAGTTCAAGGCGATGGTGCCCGAAGTTGGCGCGGAACCCTTTGGTTTTGGTCACGCTGTTAAAACTCCGGATGGTGGCTGCGTTGTCCGTCTCAGCGTACTCCACGTTGGGGAAGACGCGCAGTTCCGAAGTAATGATTTCAAACTCTCGTTGGCCCGCGTCATCCAGTCGCCAAATTTCCACCCGCCCGTGCAACACCACTAAATCGGTATTGGCCTTGAGGGTGCCGCGTTCAGCGACCACTTCCCAAGGGTTCTGCTCCTCATTATAAATTTCCATCCGGGGGCGCGTTAACTCGGTCGAGTTGTCATCCGGGTAGTGATAAACCTCATCGGCCATCAGCACGTTCTGCAAATCACCGTCGCGGTTCATGGTGTGACGGACCATATCAATGATGTAGTAATCCGGCGCATGCCGGCGAGCATCGGGTAGATTGGGCGCTTCACGGGTCAAGACGTGCCACAGCCAGAATGTCGCCGCGCTTAGCAAGAGCGCGAGCAGCATGATGCCGCCGGCCCGCCCCACCTCGAGGCTGAAGCGGTTCATTCGAGACGGCCGCCATAGCGGGCGTATTCGGCGGCCAGCAATCCTTGGGATTTCAGAATGAATTCGCAGAGTTCGCGCACCGCGCCCGCGCCGCCCGGGGCCCGGCTGCGCCAACGCGCGGCGGCAAGACACAGCGGGTGCGCATCCGCGACCGTTGCGGGCAGGCCGACGCGTTGCAGAACGGGCAGGTCGGGAAGGTCGTCGCCGACATAGCAAATCTCATCCGGCGTAACGCCCAGTTTCTGGCAAAGATCGTCGAGCGCGACAAGTTTGTCGCGTTGGCCCTGATACACAAACTCAATCCCGAGTTCTGCCATCCGCGCCGCCACCACCGCCGACTGGCGCCCGGTAATGACCGCGACCGCCAGACCGCTCTGGCGCAACATCACCAAACCGTGGCCATCCCGCACATGAAAAACCTTCAGCTCTTCGCCGGCGGGACCCAGAATCAATTGCCCGTTGGTCATCACGCCGTCAACGTCAAACACCACCAAACGCACTTTTGCCGCCAAGGCTTCGAGGCTCACATGACCCTCGCTTTCAGCAAATCGTGCATATTCAGAACGCCTTCAAGCGCCCCGTCTTCATTGGTCACCAGCAACGCGTTGATTTTGTTTTCCTGCATCACCCGCAGCGCCTCGGCGGCCAGTGTGTCGGCCGGGATGGTCTTGCTATGCCGGGTCATGAACGCGCCGACGGGCTCGCGCAGCGCGTCCACTCCGCCCTGATCCAGCACCCGACGCAAATCGCCGTCGGTGAAGATGCCCAGCACGCGGTCGTGCTCATCGACAATCGCCGTCAAACCCAAGCCCTTGCGGGTCATTTCAAGCAGGGCGTCGCGCAAGGGCGTATCGCTGCCCACGCGCGGGCGCCGCTCGCCCTGATGCATGAGGTCTGAAATTTTGAGCAGCAGGCGGCGGCCCAGCGCACCACCCGGATGAGAACGGGCAAAGTCTTCCTGCGTAAAGCCGCGCGCTTCTAACAGCGCCACGGCCAACGCGTCGCCCATGGCTAAGGCGGCGGTGGTACTGGAGGTCGGCGCGAGGCCAAGCGGACACGCCTCCTGCACCACGCCAACGTTGATGTGTACGCTCGCGGCTTCGGCGAGCGTGGAGGTCGGATTGCCCGTGAAGGCGATCAGCGGCACCCCAAGCCGGCGCAGCAGCGGCACCAGCACAATCAGCTCGTCCGTCTCGCCTGAATTCGACAAGGCCAGCACCACGTCTTCGGGTTTCACCATGCCCATGTCGCCGTGACTGGCTTCGCCTGGGTGAACAAAAAACGCCGGCGTACCGGTGCTGGCAAGGGTGGCGGCAATCTTGCCGCCGATATGCCCGGATTTTCCCATCCCCAACACGACGACTCGCCCACGGCAACGCAGGATATGGTCGGCGGCGGTGACGAACGAGGCGTCAATTCTGGGGATGAGATCGGTCACGGCCTTCGCCTCGATTTCGAGCACGGCCTGAGCGAGCTTCCGGAGCTTTTCGGTGTCTGTGGGATCCACGTCTGTTGGAACCTGTTAGCGCGAGTGGCGAGGGCTGGGATTACGCAACTTGCGCGTGGATACCAAGTCGTCGGCGCGGGTAACGCCCTCTCGGGCGAATACTACGCCTCGGTATTGGAAGGGATTAGATTATCTTCTGCAAGTCACGGGCCACCGCCCGTTAAACAAAACGCCCCCCAATCCTCGAGGGGCCGTGGACACCACAGATGAAAGCAATGCTACTAGCGGCCGGTCGCGGCGAGCGACTTCGGCCATTGACCGACCACACCCCCAAACCGCTCCTGAAAGTCGGCGGCGAAGCGCTGATTGTCTGGCAGCTCGAAAAACTGAAACGCGCCGGGATTAGCGAGGTGGTGATTAATCTGGCTTATCTCGGCGAGCAGATCGAGACCTATCTGGGCAATGGCAGCACCTGGGGGCTCAGCATTGAATATTCCCGCGAGCCGCCCGGCGCGCTGGAAACGGCGGGAGGCATCCGTCAGGCACTTAATTGGCTTGGCGACGCGCCCTTTGTGCTGGCAAACGCCGATGTCTGGACTGATTTCGACTTTGCGCTGCTGCCCACGCACTCCCAATCGCTAGCGCACCTTGTGCTGGTGGAAAACCGGCCGCATCACCCGCAGGGTGATTTTGGCCTGCTTGAAGGGCGCGTCACGCCCTCGGGTGAGCCGAACCGAACCTACGCCGGCATCGGCATTTATGCGCCAAGCCTGTTTGAATCGCTTGCCCGCGGGGTCCGTGCACCGTTAGCGCCGTTGCTACGCGCCGCCATCGCCGACGGCGCGGTGACAGGCCAACTGTGGACAGGGCAATGGATCGATGTGGGGACTGTGGAACGGCTGGAAGAGGCCGATCTCGCGCGAAGGCTGGCGGCAAGGAACTAGGAGATTCAGGGCCAATCTTCTAATAAACAAATACTTAAATATGAAAAACCAAATTTTTGTTTATGATTCCGGCGTAAGGCATTAATCTTTCACCTCATGACGGACTTTTTTCACATTTCGCTGCGCCTGCGCAATTGCGCATGAGGCTCTTCCGGCGGTAAATAGCCGCTCCCGACGATCAGGAACGACGCTCTCAGGCTCTTATGTTTCGCGGAAATCCCCCTCGTCTGGGCTATGCCCAGTGCGCGTTTGCGCTATTCCTGACGCTCGGTCTCGGGCTCGGTCAGGACGTCATGGCGCTTGAATCGCGACTGCCGCCGCTGCGCGTCGTGGTCTTGCCGAATGCCCCTTCATCGCTCCAAACCTCACAAGCTGCGCGCATGATCACCGACTTCGCCAGCAGTGAAGGGCGCAAAGTGGAATGGTCGATCGCCACCCACCCTGCCGAATTATTCGCGCGCCTCACCACCAACCGCTCGGACCTCGTGGTGGGGTCTTTGCCCGCCGAGCTCGCCTCTAACCCAGACCTTGTCGCCACCAGCGTGGTCGCTACCGAGCGCTACGTTGCCGTCGGCCGCCGCCACAATCCGGCCACCAGCCCACTGGACTTACGGGATACCCGCATCGCGATGTCGCGCAACGCGCCGCTCTGGGACTACTTCAAGGCGCTTAAGGCAATCGTGCCGGGGCTGCAATTCGAAACACCCCGCCACACCCTGACGCGCAAAGCCTCCCTGCAGTTGGTGTCGGATGGCGTTGCCGACGTGGCGGTGGTGGCGTTCGGCAGCGATCCGGACTGGCTACAGACCCATCCCGACTTGCAGGTGCTCTTTGACCTCACCGGCGACGAACCGGTCAACTGGTATCTGCGCCGCGAAGACAGTCCGCTGTGCGAGCGTCTGAACGCCTTCATCGAGCGCTTCCACACCGCCTACCTCGAACCCACTGCCGCGCCGCGCGACTTCGCCAGCATCCTGCGGAGCGGGGTATTGCGGGTTATCACGCGAGTCGAACAACCCAATTACTACATCGCGAACGGCAAACCGTCCGGATTCGAATTCGAAATGGCGCGGGCCTTTGCCGACCAGCACGGCTTACGGCTGGAAGTGCTCGTTGCGCGGGATGAAGACCAGATGCGGGACTGGCTACGCGAAGGCATGGGCGATCTCATCACCGCGCGGATGATTGGAGGAAAAGCCGAAGACGATTCGCTGTTCAGCGCGTCGCGCCAATATCACTACACGGCCTATGCCGCCGTCAGCCGGGTTTCTTTACCCACGGCGCAGAGCCTCGCCGGGCATCAGATCGTGGCCGTGCAAGGATCGCCAGAGTGGCGGGCCGCGCGCTCGGTGGACGAGTCGCAACCGCATCCCAACCTGGTGGGGGTCGACGCGGCGGTGCCCGGCGAAACCTTGCTCGAGCAGGTTGCCGCCGGCTTGCTGGATGCCACCCTGATCGCCGGCGACGACACCGCCAGAGTGCTTGCCCGCTACCCACAGCTAAAAATTGGCGCCTCCATCCCGCATCAGTATCACCATCGGTGGCTGACCCGGCGCAACGATCCCTTGCTGCTCGACGCCAGCAACCGGTTTCTGGAAGCTGCGCAGAGCAACGGGCTGGAGACCATGCTCTCAGCCCGCTACTTCGACAACCCGGTACCGGGACGGCGCACGCGCGGTCAGGACGACCGGCTCTCACCTTTCGACCCGCTCCTGCAACGCTATGCGGAACGCTACGGGTTTGATTGGCGACTGATTGCCGCGCAGATGTATCAGGAGAGCCAGTTTGATCCGGCGGCGATGTCGCGCAGCGGCGCGGTGGGACTCATGCAACTCCTGCCGAGCACTGCCGAAGCGCTCGGGCTCGGCAACGTCGCCAGACCCGAGATCGCCATCCATGCCGGCATCAAATATCTCTACACCTTGCGCAATGAATTCGACGAGCAGGTGCCGGTGGGCGAGCGAACCTGGTTTGCGCTGGCGGCTTATAACCTTGGTGCCCAGCGGCTTGAAAAGGCACGGGAAATGGCCAGCCAACTGGGACTCGACCCGAACCGCTGGTCGGGCAATGTCGAAAAGGCGATGACCAAACTCGCCCGCAGCGCCGCCCACGGCGGCGATTCACGCTACGGGCAGGCGCTGATTTACGTGCGATCGATTCAATTGCTCTACGGCAGCTATCGGAATCTGCTGGCGTTCTCCGGCCTCATCCCCAAGCGGGTCGGCGCGCCTTCGGCCTGAGGGCTTAAGCCCCGTAGCGCGTGGGATCGGGCACACCCGCCTGCCTGAAGCCCGCTTCGCGCAAGCGACAGGAATCGCAGCGGCCGCAGGCGGTGCCGTCATCGGTGGCCTGATAGCAAGATACCGTCATCGCGTAATCAACGCCCAAACCCTGCCCGAGCTGGATGATGTCAGCTTTCGAACTGTGCATCAGCGGCGTGATGAGGCGTATCGGCTGGCCGCTGACCGCCCGCTTGGTCGCCAGATTCGCCATTGCCTCAAAGGCCGCGATAAACGCCGGGCGGCAGTCCGGATAACCCGAATAATCCACCGCGTTAACGCCCAGGTGGATTTCATCCGCGTCGAGCACTTCGGCCCAGGCCAGCGCCAACGACAACATCACCGTATTGCGCGCTGGCACATAGGTGATCGGAATCTCGGTGGAGGGAGATTCGGGGACAGCAATCGTGAGATCGGTCAGCGCAGAGCCGCCAAACTGACCCAAATCGACGCTGGCACAGCGGTGTTCCCGCACCCCTAAGGCGCGAGCAATGCGGGCGGCAGCGGCAATTTCAGCGCTGTGGCGTTGACCGTATTGCACGGTGAGCGCGAAACATTCGCGACCGGCGGCCAAGGCCGCGGCCAGCACGGTGCTGGAATCAAGCCCGCCCGACAGCAACACCACCGCGCGTGGCCCACTCACGGCGGCGCTCACCGCAACGGCCTAACGGGGCTTCCCGCTTTTGATTTGCGCCAGCCGCTCTTCGCCCAAGCGGGCAGCGGCAGAGCCCGGATACTGCTGCACCAGCGCTTTCAGGGTCGCGGTGGCGTCCGCGGTCTTACCGAGTTTGTCATAGCTGTAACCGGTCTTCAGCAGAGCGTGCGAGAGCTTCTTGCTGGCCGGATATTGGCTCTGCATTTTCTGATATTCGGCGATGGCCTGCGCGTACTGCGCCTTCGCGTAGTAGGCCTCGGCCAGCCAGTACTGCGCATTGTCGCCGTACTGGCTCTGTGGATATTGCGCCTGAAACGCGGTGAATGAGGCGATAGCCTTGTCGTAATCACCCGCTCGCAACAGGGCGAAGGCGTCGCGGTAAGCGGCTTCGGAGGTGGCGTCGTCGCCCGCCACAGGCGGCGGTGGGACAGGGTTGGTGGCTGCGGGATCCGCCGGGGCGGTGCTAATGGCGTCATCAGCCGGCGTCGTGGCGCCGTCCTCACTTGATTGAGCGCCCGCCTCTGTCGGCGGCGAGCCGGCCGTTTCGACCTGCAGTGAGGATTCGGGCGCCGGCGTGCCGGCTACGCCTTCTACCGCCGGCGGACTCAGCGTCGGCAGCGTTGGGGCCGCGCCGTTCGCGGATTGGCTGGCTTGCAGGCGTCGATCCAGGTCCGCGTAGCGATCGTTCAGCTGCTTCTGGAGTTGCTCAAGCGCATAGCCCTGGTCTTCGAGCTGCCCGCGCAGGCTCTGCACCTCACGCTTGAGGGCATCGACTTCACGGGACAGTTGCAGCACACCGGCGCTGGCCTGAGAGGGCTCCGCCATCGGCGCGGCGGTCTTCAACATCGTGCGGCCGGGACTGGTATCCACGGCTTGCGCCTCAACCAGAGTGGAAATCCCGAGTGCGCCGCTCACTGCGGCGGCGATAAGCAAACTTTTCATGGGTGCTTGGTCTCCGCCGCGAGTGGGCTGCTGGACTTACTGCTGATAGATGATTTCAGCGCGCCGGTTCTGGCTGTAGGACTGCTCGTCGTGGCCTTCAGCCACCGGGCGTTCCTCACCGTAGCTCACGGTCTTGATTTGACCGGCCGTGGCACCGAGCAGCACCAGCTGCCGGCGCACCGTTAACGCCCGACGCTCACCGAGCGCCAGGTTGTACTCGCGGGAGCCGGTTTCGTCGGTGTGACCTTCCAGCGTGATGGTGGTCTGCGGGTGGGCGCCCAGATATTTGGCGTGCGCCTGCACGATGCTCTGGAAGTCCGCGCGGATGTCGCTGCTGTCGTGGTCGAAATAGATCACGCGCACCGACAGCGGGCTCTTGGGGTCGTTCAGCTCAGCGGCGCCGGCGCCGGAGCCATCGCCCATACCCTTGGAACGCGCGGCATCGATGTCGCTCATTTCGCCGTTGGACAGTCCACGATTTTCGATCGAGGCGCTCGCCGGCTTTTTGTTCAGGCTGGAGCACCCCGTTGAAATGAGCACCGCCGCCAGCAGCAGGGTGGTTTTCAGGATGGCTCTTGTCATGTCAGTCTCCTATTTCTCTTGATTGCCGAATGAAATGCGAGCGGCGATGAGCCGCAGGTGTCAGTGCGTTATTGACGGATCGGACCCCACGCGGGTTCCCGTACTGCGCCCTGTTGGAGCGCGAGGCGTTGCTTGATCGAGCCATCCACCGAGACCGCGGCGAGTTCCGTGCCGCGCCCCGCCATTGTGGCATAGATGACCATGCTGCCGTTCGGCGCAAAGCTCGGCGACTCATCAAGATTTGAGCTGGTCAGCATGCGGCTGCTGCCCGATTTCAAATCAAGGAGCGCGATGCGGTAGCCGGAGCCACCGTTCACCATCACGAGATATCTGCCGTCCGGCGAGTAGCTGGCGCGCGAGTTGTAATTGCCCATGTTGAAGGTGACGCGACGCGCTTCACCGCCGCTCGGCGCCACTTTATAAATTTGCGGGCCACCGCTGCGATCGGAGGTGAACACGATCGCGCTGCCGTCCGGCGCCCAGGAGGCTTCTGTGTCGATCGCCTCGTGCGTGGTAATGCGGGTTTGCTGGCCCGACGCGATATCCACCACGTAGATGTCGGGGTTGCCCTCCACCGAGCGCGTTACCGCCAGACGCTGCCCATCAGGCGCAAACGCCGGCGCGCTGTTAATCCCCGCGCCGGAAACGACTTTCTGCCGCTGGCCGCTGCGCACGTCCTGCACGTAGATCGCTGAGTTCTTGTTTTCAAACGACACATAGGCCAGACGGTTGCCGTCCGGCGACCACGCTGGCGACATCAAAGGCTGCGGGGACTCGAGAATGGTCTTCGCGTCGTAGCCGTC
>CANFVX010000075.1 GCA_947450495.1 Gammaproteobacteria bacterium | reverse complement strand
GGCAAGCCCCGAGGCCGTGGACATCGTCACGGGTGTGCCGTCGAACTTTGACAGCAACCCCAGGCGAGCGGCCTGCCGACTATTGACGCTGACAAAGGCAGCGCCGGTATCGACCACCAGGCGCAGCGGATTGCCGTTTATCTCGCCATCGGCATAGAACTGGCTGTCGCCTGCCTCAACGATTTTGACCGAAGGGCCGGCGTCGGGCAGCCTGAAATTCGCATCCACCCGTTCATTCAGTCCAAGCTCAAAGGTCTGCCCGTCCACTTCAAAAAGTGCTTTGCGGCTGTCCGCCTCCAGCAATTTGACGCCGTCTGGGCTGCGTTGCCCGGCGCCGATCACGCGGCGCACGCCGTTGACCTGAATGACCGCGCGATGTGGAAACAAAGCCTCAACCACCACGCGTGGTCGTGCGACTGGGGTCTCAGCCTCAGCAGCGATGGAAAGCGCTGCCAAACTTGTCGCCACCAGCGCTCGCCACAATTCCCGGCTTATCTTCATTTGCCTGCTACACTGCCGCCCCTTTTTTGTAACGTAGCAGATGTGGAGCGTTACCGATGCATATTGCTTGTCTTGATTTTGAAGGGGTCCTAGTCCCCGAGATTTGGGTTGGGTTGGCTGAGAGAACCGGGATTGCCGAACTTCGGGCAACCACCCGCGAAGTCCCCGACTATCATGAGTTAATGAAAATGCGCCTCGACGTGATGCGGGAGCGCGGACTGAAATTCGCCGACATCATGGCCGCCGCCGATAGCCTTGACCCTTTGCCGGGGGCTTTTGAATTCTTGACCTGGCTTCGCGGCGAGTTTCAGGTGGCGATCGTTTCCGATACGTTCTATGAACTCGCGCTCCCTCTGCTACGCAAGCTCGGTATGCCGATGATGCTGTGTCATCGCTTGCAGGTGGCGGACAGCGGGGAGATCACCGGCTATCAGTTGCGTCAGCCCGATCCGAAGCGTCATGCCATTCGCGGTTTCAAGTCGATGCAGTACCAGGTGATGAGCACAGGGGATTCGTACAACGACATCCCCATGCTCGAAGAAGCCGATAGCGCCTGCTTTTTCTGCCCGCCGGATAACGTGGTGCGGGACTACCCGCAATTTGCGATCGCCCGCAGTTATGCAGAACTGCAAGCCGCCTTCAGCGCGGCTCGCAGGGCGTTCGGCTAAGGGTTCAATGGCTCGGGTTGCCGCGCGCTCAGCGGCACCCGGGTCAGCGACCACGCCGATCGGGCCCACGCCAGCAGTTCGGCAGGTGGCGCGCCCGTTAAAGCGCTAGGTAGCGGGTGCCCGAGAAAGCCAAGCGCGGCAGTCAGGACCGCCGATGCCGGTTGTCCGCTGACCGGACAGGCGAGCGTCTGCTTGCTCAGTTTGGCGCCATCAACATCCAGGGCAAGCGGGAGATGACAGTACAGTGGCTCAGCCAGCCCCAGACAGCGCTGCAAGTAGCGCTGTCTGGGGCTTGAATCCAGCAAATCAGCGCCGCGAACCACTTCGGTAATGCCGTGCCAGGCATCGTCCACTACTACCGCGAGGTGATAGGCGGGCCAGTCTTCCACGCGCCACACCACATAGTCGCCACAGGTTTCGGTTAGGGTTTCTACTACCTCACCGTGCAGGGTATCCACGATTGAGATGGGCGTCTCGGATACCCGAAGGCGAAGCGTCGCGGTAGCGTCTGGCGTTAAATGCAGCGTTCGGCAGGTGCCGGGATAAGCCCCGGGGCCACTCTGTCGGCGTGAACATCGGCAGTGATAGGCCAGCCCCCGGGCAATCAGTTCATCCCGGGCGGCGAGATGCGCCTCGCGACGGTCATGCTGGTAGCACACCGGTCCGTCCCAGAAGAGTCCCAAACGCTCGAGTTCCCGCAAGATGGCGTCGGTCGCGCCAGACACTTCGCGCGGCGGGTCGATGTTTTCGATTCTGAGCAGCCATTCGCCACGCTGGGTGCGCGCCTGCAGGAAACTGCCGAGCGCCGCGACCACCGAACCAAAATGGAGGGCGCCACTGGGGGAGGGCGCAAATCGCCCGCGATACCCCACAGAGGACAGCCCGTCGTCCAAGACTCAAGGATCTCGGTGCTGGAAATGGTGGTGAAACAGCAAGGTGGCGCCCGCCACCCCGGCCGGCAACAGCAGGCAGTTCAGTAAGGGCACCATACTCAAGCAAACGGCCGACAGGCCAAAGCCGTAGGCGCAGGCCCGGTGTTGCCGTAGGCAAGTCAAGGCTGCGGGGAAAGGCTCACCATGGCGAGAGAACACGCCGTCCAGCAGTTCCAGCGCGAGCATCCAGGCGCCACCGACACACCAGAGGACCGGACTCAGCGCGTTCAGGCCGGGAATGAACACACTGAACACCAAGAGCAGCAGCAACCAGCCGAAGTACCGAAGTTTGCGCCATTCCTGAGCCAGCGCTGGCAGGAGGGAATGCCACCATCGCGTCTCGTCGAGCGCCGGTGGCCGCGCATCGAGGTGGCTTTCAACCGCGACCGAGATCCGATCGAGAAAAGGCGCGCCGAAGATGCCGGCGAGCACCACCAGCGCGAGATTACCGATTAATAGCGTGGTGGCGACCGCAACGGGCCAAATCAACCAACGCAGGAAGCGCCATTGGTCCGCCAACCAGATCTCCAGCGCCGCATCGAGGGCATGGATGCCGAACCAGGCGGCGAGCCCCAGCAATAGCGCTGCCAGCAGGACGGGACCCAGTGCCCACGCTCGCACGCCGGGCAAGACCAGCAAACCAAGCCCCTGCCAGAACCCCTCGATACCGGCACTGAAGCCAGGCGGGGGCTGGTGGGGCTGGGCGTTCACGGCAAATCAACCCTCGCCGGCGCTTCCCAACCCGGCATCCGATGCTCAACCACGATGGTGGGGTAGGTCCCGCCGCGAACATTGAAACGGGCGCTTAAGCGGGCGAATCGCGGCTGGCACGCGGCCACCATATCGTCCAGCATGCGATTGGTGACGGCCTCGTGAAACGCCCCAACGTCGCGGAACGACCAGATATAGAGCTTGAGTGATTTCAGTTCGATACACGCGTCGCCCGGCACGTAGCTCAGGTCGAGGTGTGCGAAATCTGGTTGACCGGTCTTCGGACAGAGGCAGGTGAACTCCGGAATTTCGATATGGATGGTGTAATCCCGCTGGGGGGAAGGATTGGGAAACGTCTCTAGGCTGTGCTGGGGCGTGGTCGCCATGCGGGTGGTCCGGGGTTGGGAAAGGAGTCGCATCCTACACGCGGCAATGGTCGGCAAAAAGCCTCACGGGACAGTAATCCCGGGTTTCCTGAAATACCCAATTTATTCGGTAAAACAAAAGCCTGAGTTCAACACGTGTGCGCCTTGGGCGTTTGTGCCGGTTGATCGCGATAAGGTATGCTTCCCGGCTATGCGTATCGCCCGAATCAAGCTCGCCGGCTTCAAATCTTTCGTCGACCCTACCACCCTGCACCTGCCCGGCAATCTCACCGGCATCGTGGGGCCGAACGGTTGCGGCAAGTCGAACATCATCGACGCCATGCTGTGGGTGATGGGGGAAACCTCGGCCAAGCAGCTGCGCGGCGAATCCATGGCCGACGTCATTTTCAGCGGCTCGAATACCCGCAAGCCGGTCGGTCAAGCCTCAGTCGAACTGGTGTTCGACAACGCAGACGGCACCATTGGCGGCCCGTACTCCGGGTTCGCTGAAATCTCCATCAAGCGCACCGTCGGGCGCGATGGAAACTCCAATTACTACCTGAACGGCACCCGTTGCCGGCGCAAGGACATTCTGGACGTCTTCCTCGGGACCGGCCTCGGTGTCCGGGGCGGCTACTCAGTGATTGAGCAGGGCATGATCTCGCGGGTCATCGAAGCAAAGCCCGAAGAACTGCGTAATTTTCTGGAAGAGGCCGCCGGGATCTCGCGCTACAAAGAGCGACGGCGCGAGACCGAAACCCGGATCCGGCACACCAATGAGAACCTCGAACGGGTCAACGATATCCGGCTGGAACTCGAGAAACAGCTCACCCGTTTGCAGCGCCAGGCCAAGGCCGCCGAGCAATATCAGGCGCTGAAATCCGAAGAGCGTCAGTTGGAGGCCGATTATCTGGCCATCCGCTGGCAAGGGATTGAGCGCGCCCGACAGCAACAGCATCTCGAAATTTCAGCCCGGGAAACCGAGCTAGAAGCCGCCCTTGCCGCCCTGCGCAAGCTGGAGAATGAACAAACCGCACAGCGTGAGGCGCAGACCGCCGCGCAAGGGCAGTTCAACAGCGCGCAGAGCGAGTTCTACGCCAAAAGTGCCGAGATTTCGCGCATTGAACAGGCCATCCAACTGCAGGAAGAGCGGCACCGAGCCTTGGAGCAGGAACTGGGACGCGCCCGCCTCAGCCAAACCGAAGCGCTTGGCATGCTTAACGGCGACCGTACGCGTTTGGCGGAAATGGACGCGGCGATCGACGCCTTATCGCCATCGCTCACGGACGGCGCGGCCGGCGAAGAATCAGCCGCAGAAACGCTGCGTCACGCCGAACAATCTTCAGAAAACTGGCAGCAAGTCTGGGATCAGTTCAATCGGGAATTCACCGAGATCTCCCGAACTGAGCATGCAGGGCAGGCGCGGGTGGAGTTGTTGGCGCGTGATCAGCAGGACGCCACGCGCCGCATCGAGACCCTCGGCGCTGAACGCGGGCGCCTGGACCCGGCAAGTATTGAGACGCGGGTTGCAGAACTGAAAGCGCAGCTGGAACGAAAAACGGCCGAAATCGAAACCTTGCGGCAGGAGCAGCAGACGGTGCGGGAATCGCTCGCAGGCGCTCGCGAAACCGCTCAGAGCAGTGGGCGCCAGTTGCACGCCCGGCGTGCGGAAGGTCAGGAAGTGCGCGGCAAGCTCGCCTCGTTGCGCGCGCTACAGGAAGCGGCGCTCGGACGCGATCAGCGCTCGCTCATGCAGTGGCTGGCCGGTAACGGGCTCGGCGAAAGCCGCGCGCTGGCCGAGTCCTTGAGTATCGAAACCGGCTGGGAACTGGCGGCGGAGACCGCTATCGGCGCCCGGCTTACCGCCCTGTGCGGTGAGGGTATCGATGAGCGCTTGCTGGCCACCCCTCACGCGCAAGCTCCCGCCGCGGTGCTGAACGCCGTCGGCCGGGCGGCGCTTACGCCTGTGGTGATGCGAGTTGGCGCGCCAGCGCTGCCGCGTTTGCTCGACAAGATCACCAGTGCCTACAATCTGGAAGGCCTGCTTGGCAGCATCTATACCAGCCCGGATCTCGAAACCGCGCAGGCGCACCGGGCAGCCCTCGCCGCGCATGAATCGATCGTCACCGCCAATGGCGTTTGGTTGGGTCCGAACTGGGTGCAAGTGCCCGGCCGTCGGCAGGCAGATGACAGCGTGCTGGTGCGCGAGCGCCGGCTCGACGAACTTCGCCGCGAGGACGAACAACTCACCGGCTTTATCGCACGCTTGGAGACCGAGCAGCGTCAGAGTCAGGATCACCAGAAGCAGCTTGAAAAGCGCGACAGCGAACTCTCTGCGCAACTGAATGCCCGCAACGGCGAACTGAACGATCTGCGAGGTCGCACCCAACGCGCTGAGGGCGAACTCGCTCAAACGCACAATCGTCTACAGGAGCTCACGCGTCAGAGCGGCGAGTTGGCGCAACGGGCTGAAACCAGCGTCCGCGAACTCGACAAAATGCGCGCCGACGTAACCGCCCTGCGGGTCAGCCTGACTGCTTTGGAAGAGCGACGCGGTGAATTGACCGAGCAGCGTAGGCAAGTGCAGCTGGCGCTGGAACAGGCGCGCGCGACCTGGCGGCAGGCGCGGGACGCGCGGCACGCGCTTGCCTTGCAACTCGAAAGCCTGAAATCAGGCAGAGGCTCGTTGGCGCATGCCATTGAGCGCAATCAACGGCTGAGCGAAGAGCTCGCCTTGCGCTGCGAAACGCTGGCGAATGGCGCTGCGGAGGCTATCGCGCCACAAGCCGCGCTGCGGGCCGAACTCGACACCGCGCTGGCCGCGCGTATTGCGGGCGATCAGGCGCTGAAAGCGGCCCGCCAGCGACTTGAAGAAATCGACCAGCAGCTGCGCGGCTACGAGGAACATCGTGGCGCGCTGGAGAAAGACACCGCCGAACGCCAACGCGTGGTGGAGCAGGCCCGACTGGAAGAGCGGGCGCTGCAAGTGCGCGCACAGGAACAGGCGGAGCGGCTGACGCAGGGCGGGCATACGCTGGAGAGCGTCATCGAGGCGCTGGCCCCGGACGCGAGTGAAGAGGCCTGCCGGGAAAAACTGACGGCCATTGGTAATCGCATCGGGCGCCTTGGCCCCATCAATCTCGCCGCGATCGACGAATACACCCAGACGCAGGAGCGGAAGACCTATCTCGACGCCCAGTACACCGACCTGACCCAGGCGCTTGCCACTCTGGAAGACGCCATGCGCAAGATCGACAAGGAAACCCGCACGCGCTTCCGGGAGACTTTCGACCAGGTGAACGCGGGGCTGCAGCGTTTGTTCCCGATCCTGTTCGGGGGCGGGCACGCCTATCTCGAACTGACGGGTGAAGACTTGCTTGAGACCGGCGTAACGGTGATGGCGCGCCCCCCGGGTAAGCGCAATAGCAGCATCCAGTTGTTGTCCGGCGGCGAGAAGGCACTGTCTGCGCTGTCGTTTGTTTTTGCGCTTTTTGAGCTAAATCCCGCCCCGTTCTGTCTGCTCGACGAAGTGGATGCGCCGCTCGACGATGCCAACGTCGTGCGCTTGACCGCCATGTTGCGGCAAATGTCGGCACACGTGCAGTTCCTGTTTATCTCGCATAACAAGGTCACGATGGAGATTGCCGAGCAGTTAATCGGGGTCACCATGCATGAGCCCGGCGTATCCCGTTTGGTCTCGGTCAATATGGACGAGGCGGTGCGGCTGGCTGGCTCGGCCTGAGGCCGGGGAATCGTCAGGCAAACGCCCAAGGAGCCGAGCAGCCGATATGGAAACCACCTCCTGGACGCTACGCCTCGCGCTCCTGCTCATCGGCCTGCTGGTGGTGACGGTGATCTATCTCCTCAGCCAGTGGCGTCGACGCCGCGAAACCAACCGCCGCCAGCGCCGTCTGCGCGATGGCTGGCCGCGTCGGCGCGGCGAGTTCGAAATGGAGGAAGAGGATGAGTTCCAACTGGGCAGCAGCGGTGCCGACGACCCCATCACCGAAGACGACTTCGAGATTATCGTGGTCAAACCGCGCGAAAAGCCGCCGGTTGAGGACCTCCCTGCGGTAACGCACGAGGTGACCAATCCCGTCGAACCGGTGCTGGCGGCGCCACCGATTCGTGAACCCTCAGCGCCCGTGACTCAACCGCAGGAGTCTGAACCGCCGCCACCGATTAAGCCTCCGCGCCGCCGCCGGGACAATCAACTGTCATTGAGGTTCGGCGATGACGATCTGCCGGCCGGATCCTCACCGGCAGCAGCGCCGCTCCCGCCGCCTGAGGTGCTGGCGCTTTACCTTCGGCCACCGCACGACGGCCGTTTCCATGGCCCATTACTGGAAACCGCGTTCGCGGCCGTGGGTTTGCGTTTTGGCGATATGAACATCTATCACCACTTCGGCGCCGGCTCTCTGCGAACCGAGCAACCGCTCTTTAGCTTGGCCAATATGTTTGAGCCGGGACAATTTAACCCCGACGAAATGGCCGATTTCAGCACCGACGGTCTGGCGCTGTTCATCCAGTTCCCGACCGCACTGGATGGTCAGGTGGCATTCGAAATGTTTCTCACCGTCGCCCAGCGCCTGGCCGAAGAGCTCAAGGCCGATCTCCTAAGCGAGCCGCGCAAGGCCTTGGATAGCCACACGATTGAACGAATGCGCCGGATTGCCTCCCGCTATGTCCTCCGACGCTAAGCTTCAGGCCAGCGCCAGAGCGATGGCTCTGCGGGAAGCCATCGGTCGGCACGATCACGCCTATTACGTGCTCGACGCCCCGACTGTCTCCGATGCTGCCTACGACGACCTCATGCGCGAATTGAATTCGCTCGAGGCCGCGCATCCTGACTTGTGCACGCCAGACTCCCCCACTCAGCGCGTAGGCGGCAAACCCGCCAGCGGCTTCGCGCCGGTGCGGCATGGCCGGGCCATGCTATCGCTGGCGAACGCGTTCTCGGAGGCAGACTTTGCCGACTTCAATCGCAGAGTGTGTGAGCGTCTGGGCCGGGAGGATGTGGCCTATGTGGCTGAAACCAAGCTCGATGGGCTCGCGATCAATCTCACCTACGAAAACGGCACGCTGGTCTCGGCGGCAACGCGTGGCGATGGCGAAGTTGGTGAAGATGTCACCGCCAATATTCGTACGATTGGCGCCGTGCCGCTGGCACTCAAGGGCGCGCCCCGGCTAATCGAAGTGCGCGGCGAGGTCTATCTTCCGCACGAGGGCTTTGAAGCGCTGAACCGCGCTCAACTCGCGTCTGGCGCCAAGGCATTCGCCAATCCGCGGAACGCGGCGGCGGGCAGTTTGCGGCAACTCGATCCCGCGATCACCCGCGCCCGACCGTTAACCCTCTACTGCTATGGCATCGGGCAGGTTGAAGGGGGCGAGCTGCCGCAGACGCATTTCGAAACGCTGGCCTGGCTGCGGGAAATGGGCTGCCGCGTCTCGCCGGAGTCGCAGCGCGTTAACGGTCAGGCGGAGGCCTTGCGCTATTACCGGGAGATCGAGGCGCGTCGCCCGCATCTGGGTTACGACATCGACGGCGTGGTGTTCAAGGTCGATCGACTCGACTGGCAGGTCGAATTGGGCCAGGTTTCGCGGGCTCCCCGTTGGGCGATAGCCTATAAATTCAGGCCGGAAGAGCGGGAAACGCGCGTGCTGGCGATTGACGTCCAGGTGGGACGCACCGGCCAACTCACCCCGGTTGCGCGTCTGGAACCGGTGTTCGTCGGCGGTGTGACCGTAACCAACGTCACCCTGCACAACGCGGATGAAATCGCGCGCAAGGACGTCCGGGTTGGCGACATGGTAGTGGTGCGCAGGGCAGGGGATGTCATTCCGGAAGTCGTGGGCGTAGTGCTCGACAAGCGCCCGCCGGGTACTGTGCCTTTTGAAATGCCCCAGGCTGTGCCGGATCAGGCCGACCAGCAGCAAATCCAGGCGCTGATTCATTTTGCCTCGCGACGCGCGATGGATATCGAAGGGCTGGGCGACAAATTGGCGGAGCAACTCCTGCGCAGTGGTCTCGTTCAGGACCCCGCAGACCTCTACGCCCTCAGCCTCGAACAACTCGTGTCGCTGGAGCGTTTGGGCGAGAAGTCAGCCGAGAATTTGCTCCGCGCAATCGACCTCAGTCGCACGACGACCTTGCCGCGCCTGCTGCATGCACTCGGCATTGCCGAAGTGGGAGAAGCGACGGCGCGGCAGCTCGCCTCACACTTCGGTGATCTGGATGCGCTGGCGGAGGCCTCGGTCGCGATGCTGGAAGAAGTGCCCGATGTAGGGCCGATCGTGGCCAGTAAAATTGCGGCATATTTCGCGGACGACGAACATCGCGAGCGCGTGCATCGGTTGCGCACGCTGGGCGTTCATTGGCCCGCTGTCACCCGCGCGCCGGCTGACAATCTCCCGCTGACCGGATGGACCGTCGTACTGACCGGCACGCTGGAGAGTATGGGGAGAGAGCAAGCTTCTGAGCAGCTTGCAGCCTTGGGGGCCAAGGTGAGCGGAAGTGTATCGAAGAAGACCAGCCTGGTTGTGGTGGGGGCGGATGCCGGATCAAAAGCCCGTAAAGCGGCCGAACTCGGAATCCCGACAATTGACGAGGAGCGCTTTAGCGCTTTGCTGGCAGCACCCGCAGAGGTGCTGCAAACACTGCGACCCTGAACGCTCAGCGGTTAGCAGCTGACCACGCGGTTGCGACCGGTTGTTTTGGCCGCATACAGGCGGTGGTCCGCACGCTCCAGTAGCGTCGCCATGGAATCGCCTTGTTCCCATTCGCTGACGCCAATACTGACCGTGACTTTGATCGGAGCCTCACCAGTTTTGACCATTGCGCCGCTGACGCCTGAGCAGATCCGCTTCGCGAGACGTTCCGCCCCGTCTATCCCTGTATTGCTCAGCACCACCGCAAACTCCTCGCCGCCGTAACGGAACACCACATCGCTGTTACGAGTGGCTTTAACCACGTTGCGCACGGTCTCGACCAATACATGATCGCCGGCGAGGTGGCCGTGTTGGTCGTTGATGGCTTTGAAGAAATCCACGTCAACCATCAGCACCGAGAGCGGCGTGCCATGGCGGGAGCAGAGCTCAACCTGATGTTCAAGATGCTGGCGCAATCCGGTCCGGTTCTGAATGCCGGTCAACGGGTCAACGGTGGCTGACTTGATCGCACGTTCGTACATCAGGGCGTTGCGCAAGGGATAGACGAGCGTGCAGAGCATCAACTCAAACAGGGCAATTTCGTCCTCGCTGAAAGCGTGGCTGCGGCTAAGTGTGATACAGCCCAGCGAAGACCCATGCAGATCGAGGTCGTAACTGATTCGGTTCGGATAGGTACGCCCCTCGTCATACATCACGGAGTCCGCATGGTTGCGATAGCGCAGGCTGAAAGGACTGACAAGCTGGCGGGCTTCGGTGGTGAAGAGTCGCAGGACTTCGTCGACCATCAGACTGGTCTGCAGGGTATTGGCCATCTGCAAACGAACCCGGTCTGAGAGCATCGGCGTGGGGAGAGTGGCGCGAGCGATATGGGGAGTTCCCATGACTGCAGCCCCGTATTCTGCGACAAGTGAAAGTTCGGCGGGCTTGTTCATGGCGTTCTCCTCTGTGGTTGTATCGCTTAAAGCGATATCCATGCCAGATGAAGAATCTTCGTTTTAAACCTAAAAAGGCGTTTGCTTGACGGCAACTCGGGTGAGTTGGCGCCACCAGATTGACCGTTGGCCTTGCTCTTCCATTTCGAGCGTAGTGTTCGCCAATAAAATGGCGCGTTACGTGCGCCCGGGCGCACCCGTGACTTTGCCGCGTGGCAAGTTCTTTCCGCTCACTGCAGGTCTAGTTGCCGGCCGTGGAAATGGGCGGCCCCAGGGCTTAGCAAATAGGTGAAGAAAGGGGCGAGAGTCGCGGGATCGGGCAGTTTTTCCGCGTCTTCGGCCGGGTAAGCCTGCGCTCGCATGCGGGTCCGGCAACGCCCGGGATTGACCGAATTGACTCTGACTCTGCCCGCCGATGCCAATTCGTCGGCAAGGACTTGCATCATGCCTTCCAGCGCAAATTTAGACGCGGCATAAGCTCCCCAATAGGCGCGAGCCCGACGGCCGACTGCGGACGAGACGAAGAGAATCGAACTCCGCGTCCCAGCCTCAAGCAGGGGCAACAGGCACCGAAGCATGAGGAAAGGGCTGTGGACATTGACCTGAAACACACGGGCCCAAACGGTGGGGTCGTAGGTCGCCAGCGGCGAGAGTTCTCCCAGCATCCCAGCGTTAAATATGACGCCGTCGAGATGGCCTATCTGAGCTCGCAGATGTTCAGCAATCTCTTCGTAGTGCTCGTGCGTGGCGGCTTCCAGGTTGCAAGGGATCAGAATGGGTTCGGCGTGTCCGGCGGCAAGGATCTCGTCAGCCAGATTCTCCAAGGCCTTAACGTCTCTTGCGAGTAAGAGCGTTTGCGCGCCCGCCGCCGCGAGG
>CANFVX010000074.1 GCA_947450495.1 Gammaproteobacteria bacterium | reverse complement strand
GGCGGCTAGCGCGCACTGGCAAGGCGGGGACAGGCGTGACCGCGATGGCACTCGCCCTTCCCTCGCTGTTGGAAAGTTCATCCCTCAGCCCGCCGTTCAATGCGGGCGCGCTGGTCCTGCTCGTCAGTGCCGACGGCCGGGTCGCCTACGTTCACCAAGGCTCCCTCAACGCCTTGACCCGAGGCGCTGCGTTTGTGCTGGACGATGGCGCGCAACAACAGGGCCTGCTGCATGATTTGAAGACCCTTCCAGCCAGCGAACGCGGGGCACGTTTTCAGGGACGGAATTATCTTTGCCTGCATCGCGCGTTATCGAGTACCGGCTTCCATTTGCTCTGGCTGGTGCCCACCGAGGCGGCCACCGGCTTGGCGCGCGACGCCGGCGCCTATGCGCTGGCCAACACCCGGCGCCAAACCGACGCCTTGATTCCTTTTCTGCTAACCGTCGCCCTGCTCATCGTGCTGGCCGCGTTTTATGCGTCACGCAGCGTGACCGGGCCCGTCTCGCGCCTGAAATCGGTGGTGCAAGCCGTGGCTGAAGGCGATTTCTCGGCCCGCGTCAGCATTCACACCGGGGATGAGCTCGAAGCGCTGGGCGCTGCGTTTAATCAGATGATTCCCCAGCTGGCCGAGCAGACACGGCTGCAGGAATCGCTGGCGCTCGCCCGCGAAGCGCAGCAGCGTCTGCTGCCGGAGGCCGCACCGAGTTTCCCGGGCCTGGATATCGCCGGCCAAACGCGCTACTGCGAGCAGACTGGCGGCGACTATTTTGACTATCTAGACGGGCGCCCACGTGGCCACGCGGCATTGGGGGTGGTGGTTGGCGACGTTGCCGGTCACGGCGTGGCGGCAGCCCTGCTGATGACCACCGCGCGCGCGCTGCTCCACGGGATGTCAGCGACCTCGGGCGAGATCGAGCGCACGCTGCAGCAGCTCAACCTGCAGTTGGCTGGCGACGTTCGACCCGGTCATTTCATGACGCTGTTCTACCTGCAGATCGACCGGCAGCAACAGCAGCTCCGCTACTCGAGCGCGGGACACGACCCGATCCTCTGGTGGCACGCAGACACCGGCCAGTGCACCACACTCGCGGGACTGGATATTCCGCTTGGCATCGACCCGCAGTGGCAGTTTTCTCCAGCGCTGGAAGCTGTTTTCACGGTCGGCGACGTTTTTCTAATGGCCACTGACGGTGTGTGGGAAACGCGAGCGGCAAGCGGGGAAGCCTTTGGCAAAGCGCGGCTTGAGTCGCTGCTCGAGCGCCACGCCCGCGAATCTGCCAGCGATATCCTTGAGGCCGTCTTGCAAGACCTGTCTGCGTTCGCCCACGACTTAGCGCCGCGCGATGACGTCACGGTGGTCGTCGTGCGGATTGATTCATCGCCAGCGCTCGCCTGAGCGGTTCTTACTCGCCGAAAAGATCGAGCTGAGGGCCAAGTCGTGGGGGCTTGAACAGCCCGGTCTCCAGCCGATGGTCGCTGCGATTGAGTCCCTGCTCGCGGCTCGCCCGGGCAAAGCGCGCCTTGATGAGATCGGCGAGCGCGCCGGTGCCCGTGAGTCGCGTGCCGAAGTTCGCATCGCTGTCCTGCCCGTCGCGCAAATCGCGAATCAAGGCCATCACGCGCCCCGCCCGCAGCGGGAAATGGGTCTCGAGCCATTCCTGAAAGATAGGGTTCACCTCGCGCGGCAAACGCAACATCACATAGCCCGCAAAGCGGGCGCCCTGTTCGGCAGCCGCCGCGAGAATCACTTCGAGCTCGTGGTCATTCAGGCCCGGAATAATCGGGGCAAACATGACGCCACACGGGATCCCGGCAGCGGCCAGATTGCCCAGGGCCTGCAGACGCCGACGGGGTGCCGACGCCCGAGGCTCCATTAACCGCGCCAGACTGACATCCTGCGTAGTGACTGATAAAAACACCTGCGCCAAGCCTTTTTTGGCCATCGGCCCCAGCAGGTCGATGTCGCGCTCGACCAGCGCAGATTTGGTGACGATGGTGACCGGGTGCTGCGTTTCCGACAGTACCTCCAGAATTTCACGCGTCACGCCCAATTGGCGCTCAATCGGCTGGTAGGCGTCGGTATTGGCGCCCAGTGCAATGCTTCGACAGCGATAGCCCGGGGCCGCCAGCTGCTCACGAAGGCGCTGCGCCGCGCCGGCCTTGGCGAAAAGCTTGCTTTCAAAATCGAGACCGGGCGACAGGTCGACGTAAGCGTGGGCCGGCCGCGCATAGCAGTACACGCAACCATGCTCGCAGCCGCGGAAAGGGTTAATCGACTGCTCGAACGGAATATCAGGTGATTGATTGGTGTTGATGATCGACCGCGCGTGTTCCCAGGTCAGCGAGGTTTTGAGCTTGGGCGGAGGTCCCAGACCGGCTGGCCAGCCGTCGTCAAAGGCTTCGCGGGCAACGTCCAGATACCGTGCCGTGGGCCTCGAAATGGCGCCCCGGCCGCGCGTGGGAGGTGGCTTGCTCATGATGTCGGCAACTATGCCTCAGCGATTGTTCGAGTGGTCTGAATCGGGCGAATATGAACACATATCAAATTATCTGGCCCAAAGGGTGATTACACTGTGCAGCAGTTCCCGGCAGCGCAAATGATCATGTGGATTCGCCCCTTTCCGTTGTGTGCATCAATCTTGGTCGGGGTTCGGGCGCAACGGCTTTCCTTGCCCGGAGATCGCTCGTGAAACTCTCGGCTCGCCCCCCCCTCAAGGCCATTATTTTCGATGTTGACGGGACGCTCGCCGATACCGAAGAAGTGCACCGTCAGGCTTTCAACTCGACTTTTCTTGATTTCAAACTGGACTGGTTCTGGACTCCCGAGTGTTATCGGGAACTGCTGGCGGTGTCGGGTGGGCGCGAACGAATGACGTTTTACGCCGCGTCGCGCGAGCCGGGCAGCGCCGGCCATGGGCTTGCCGCCGCGACCATTGCCGAGATCCATCAACAGAAAACTGCGCGCTACGCCGCCTTGTTGGCGGCAGGCAAAATTCGGTTGCGGCCCGGGGCGGAGCGACTCCTGCGCGAAGCGCAGGCCGCCGGGGTGATGTTGGCGATCGCCACGAGCAGCGCTAGTAGTAACGTTGAATCGCTGCTGGACCTCAATCTGCCGGCTGGCTGGCGTGACTGGTTTTGCGTCATCGAAAGCAGCGATTCAACCGCCGAGAAAAAACCGTCGCCCGCGGTGTATCAGGCCGTTCTGGCCAAGTTACCGCTTCCGGCGAATGAATGTGTGGTGATTGAAGACACCGTCAATGGTCTGCTCGCCGCCACCAGCGCCGGGATTTGCACCGTGATTACCACCCATCGCTATACCCGACAGGATCAATTCCCGGGCGCCGCGCTGGTGGTCGATGGACTGGGCGAGCGAGACCATTCCCCGCAGGTGCTGTGGGGCGAGCTGCGGGGCTATTCGTGCGTGGAACTGGGCCTGTTGAATGCGCTGGTCGCTGAGCGACAAGCGGCCGCCGGGGCTACTTGATTAACAGCAAAGCCGTACGATTTCCCCGGAGCACCCCGAGCAACAGCTGGCCGTTCGTCTGACCAACCAGCATCACGAAAGACTCGACGTCCGGCACTTCCACCCGGTTGACCGACAAAATCACGTCGCCGACGCGAAGGCCCGCCTTCCAGGCCGCGGTGCCGTTAGCCACTTGAGTGACCTGCACGCCATTCACCTGCCCGTAGACGGGAGAATGCTCATCAAGATCTGCAACGCTCACCCCCGCCAGACGCGGATTACGGATGCCGGAAGTGCCTTCCGCCACCTTGGGACCGCGAGCGCCCACTTGCGCAGAGGCCTTCATCGATTTGCCATCGCGCACAAATTCCAGCTGAACCGCATCGCCCACGCGCATCAGGCCAATCTGGTTGCGCAAATCCGCGGCATCGCGCACATGTTTGCCATTGACCGTAGTGACCACATCGCCCGCGCGCAGGCCAGCGCGCTGGGCGGGTGAGTCAGGGAGGATCGTGACCAGCACCGCGCCGCTGTGCCCGGACAACCCGAACGCCGCCGCAAGCTCAGGATCGAGATTCTGCATTTCGGCACCGAGATAACCGCGTTTTACCTCACCGAATTTGACCAACTGCTCCATGACCTGATGCGCCATGTTGATCGGGATCGCGAAACCGATCCCGATGTTCCCACCGCTTTGCGAATAAATCGCGGTATTGATGCCAGCGAGCTCGCCCTTCAGCGTGACCAGCGCGCCACCGGAATTGCCGGGATTGATCGACGCATCCGTCTGAATCAGGTCTTCATAGCCGGTAATCCCGAGGCCGCTCCGCGCCAGCGCACTCACAATGCCGGAGGTTACCGTCTGGCCAAGGCCGAACGGATTGCCGATTGCGACCACAAAATCGCCCACCCGCAGACGTTCTGAATCCGCGAGCGGCAGGCTCACCAGACCCGTCGCCTTGATTTGAATGACCGCAACGTCGGTCTCCGGATCGGTGCCCACTAGCTTGGCTGAGAACCGGCGACCGTCCGTCAAACGCACCGAAATCTGGTCGGCGTTCGCAATAACGTGGTTGTTGGTCAGCACCAAACCACGATTGGCGTCCACGATGACCCCGGAACCCAGACTCTGTGTCTTTCGCTCCTGAGGCATATTGGGCACGTTGAAAAAGCGACGGAAGAACGGGTCATTGAATAGCGGATTAGTGCGCAACTCGACGTGTCCTTCGGTCGAGATGTTCACCACCGCAGGGGTCACCTGCTCCAGCATTGGCGCCAGGCTCGGCATGGGCGACTCGCCCACCGCCTGCGGCGACAAAGCGGCGGCGGGTGCCGTGATCAGCGTTAAGCAAATGAGCGCGGGCAAAAGATAACGAGTCGACTTCATGCACAAACTTCCAGAACAGTTTTGTGGGAATTCAGGGCGCACGGCTTTTCGCTAAAACCTTGCGGCGAGTTGCTTCATTAGCAGCGCCTGCAGGCGCATCAGGCCGCGAACAATCGCTGGCGGCCGGATCGCCCCGTGGCGGGCCGCGTTCGAGGCGTGGGCCGCCTCATCTTTTTGCATACGTTCGACAATAGCCCGACTCCGACGGTCGGTCGCCCGAAGTTTGTCGAGATGACCTTCCAGATGTTCCACCACCTGTCGCTCGGTTTCCTCGAGGAAACCCAGGCTGTGGCGGTCGCCGGGTAGCGCGGACACGAGGCCAATAGCATAGGCCCCGGCGAACCAGACCGGATTGAGGCGGCTGGGTGCGCTATCGAGTTCCTGCAGGCGTTGCGCGCACCAATACAAGTGACTCTCTTCCTCGCGAGCGGCCCTGTCGAGCAAGGCTCGAACCGTTTCGTCCCGCGCCAGCGCGACCTGCCCCAGATACAGCGCCTGTGCGCAGACCTCTCCGGTGTGATTTACCCGCATCAAGCGCGCAGATTCGCGCCTCGACGCCGCATTAGTGCTAGTCTCCGCCGGCAAATCAGAGGGCAGGTCGGCAGGGCTTGCGCTGAGGACGCGCCGGGCATTAAGCAATGCGTCCATGCCCATCACTAAATGGTCTCGCCGGCGGTAATTACGCTGAGTCATCAGTTGCTTGGGCCTGTGTTCGAGGGCGCGTTCAAACATCAATCAAAACAGACGCATAGGGCGTTCGTTTTCGTTGACAACAAAAAGGGGCGTCCGTAACATTGCCGCTCTTTTCGAGCGGGCGCAATCATGAAGACCTTTACGGCTACACCTTCCACCATCAAGCGCGATTGGTTTGTCATCGACGCGAGCGACAAAGTCCTCGGCCGATTGGCCACCGGAATCGCCCATCGCCTGCGTGGAAAGCACAAACCCATCTTCACCCCGCACATGGACACCGGCGACTACATCATCGTCGTCAACGCAGACAAAATCCGCGTTACCGGTGCCAAACTCCAAGACAAGTTCTACTACGACCATTCCGGCTATCCGGGCGGCATGAAGCAGATCTCATTTGAGAAACTGCAACAGAAAGCTCCGGGCAACGCGCTGCAGCGCGCCGTCAAAGGCATGTTGCCGAAAGGCCCGCTGGGTCGCGAAATGGCCAGAAAACTGAAAATTTACGCTGGTGCTACTCACGAGCACTCCGCCCAACAGCCCCAACCTTTGGAACTGTAAGTCAATATGGCTACTGAGACCTACTACAGCACCGGCCGCCGCAAAAGTTCTACCGCCCGCGTCTTCATGGCGCGCGGCAGCGGCAATATCAAAATCAACGGTCGTACGCTGGACGAGTACTTCGGCCGCGAAACGTCCCGCATGATCGTTCGCCAGCCGCTCGTTGCGGCCAGCCACGAACACAGCTTCGACATCAACGCATCGGTAGTCGGTGGCGGCATCTCTGGCCAAGCCGGCGCGCTGCGCCTCGGCATCACCCGCGCCCTGATGGTCTACGACGAAACTCTGCGCCCAGGTTTACGGGCTGCCGGCTTCGTCACCCGCGACGCTCGCGAAGTCGAGCGTAAGAAAGTGGGTCTGCGCAAGGCGAGAAAACGTCCGCAGTACAGCAAGCGCTAAAGCTTGTGCCGCGCCATCCTTGCGGTGGCGCGGGTTTGAGAGTGCCGGAACTCTCAAGCCGATGGAGACAGATTTTGAATTGGGCTATCCTCCCGCCCGTTTCAGGCTTTCGGCACTGTTGGGGAATCGTCTAACGGTAGGACAACGGACTCTGACTCCGTCAGTCTAGGTTCGAGTCCTAGTTCCCCAGCCATCTATCAAGTGCCTCCGGCTCAAAAGAAAACCGCACTAGTGCGGTTTTTTTGCGTTTGAGATCCCTCAATGCCCCAACGCGCTAAGCACAAAATGCCGCTCACCGGTTTTGACCAGACGTCGGTAGGTCGGGTACTGGAACAGCGAGCTCGGCGAGGCGAACTCCAGCAGTACCGGCAGTAATCTTCCAAACGGCTGAGCGGTGCTGAATTTAAGGCTACCGGCTTCCAGGCTCAGCGCTTCTGATCGTGTTTGGGCACGAAAAAGACCCCGCGCTACCGCTGGTGGGTGCGCCGTCGTGCTTAAGACGTCACAACGCAGTCGGCGCTCAAGGGTCTCTCCGACCAATCCATGCGCCAGCAAAGCAGACGCAATCGCTGACGTATGGTGAGTCAGGAAATAAGCTGCGGGCACGGGGCTTAAGGTCTCCGCTTTCAGGGAGCGGCAATCGACAAACGGCACGTCGATGAAGTCGAGGTCGGGATACCGCCGCATACGTAGCCACTCGATCCTCTCAGGGCCCGCCGACACGTAGCGGGCACTTAACGCCATCGCTGACCCGGCAGGCGGCGGCTGCCAGTGGCGTTCATCGCCAAGACACCCGACCTGACTCGCCATCACGCGCAGAAAAGTCTCGATGCAAAGCCGCTGCTTGGCGGTGCGGGTCTCCAGATCCTGATGGCTGGCATACACCCCATCCTTGGGCGGCATCGGCGTTTCGAGCAGAAACGACAGCGCGCCGTAGAGCGCCGCCTTGTTGCGAAAACGACTGATCGAATACCCGCCGTGCGTTAGCGGCCTGCGGATACTCGTGATCTCCCGGATATAGCGCTGGGCCGGTAAGCCGCGTTCGCGGACGGCGGCGAGCAAGTGGTTCAGCAGAGTGGTGCTCAGCGCTTGTGCCGCACTGCTAATGGCCGGGTGATTGGCGATATCGAACTGGCATTCGAAGTCGGTGAGATAGCCCTCTTTGCCCAGCGTGTGCTGCTTGAATGAAGCCGATTCATGCGCGTCCAGCACCACCTGGGGCCGCCAGCGCTGCAACAGCCCATTGAGCGCACGCGTTTCGGGTTGCGATAACAGCACGTAGTCGCGATTGAGGTTGACGCCGTTAGCGTTGCGGGCGGTGCCGGCGTCGCGGCCATCTGGATTGGCGTCGGGCACGATGAGCACGTCGAATAGGTCGCGCAATCCGGCCAGTGAACCCTGCGCAATCGATCTCGCGATCGCCAGCAGCGCTTCACCGCCCGCCGGCTCGGAGCCCCCATGATGGGATCCCACCAGCAGGAGTCGCGGCAACGGCCGCTGGCCGTTCGCGAACTCGAGGCCAAGCAGGGGTTGGCCTCGCACGGAATAACCCAAGGTCAACAAGCGGCTGCCTTCGCTAGCGGCGGCGAGCTCGACCAGAAAATCGCGGATGGCAGCAGCGCTACTGATCTCACCGGCCCCACTCCGCTCAAGCGGGGTCGCAAGCTTCACGCAGCGCGCCCAGACAGCGACGCGTGATTACCTGTCTTCATGAGTAAACGCCCGCACACCAGAACCTCAAGATCGCAGCTTGAAACGCTGAATTTTGCCGGTCGCGGTCTTCGGCAGGTCGGGCACGAATTCAATCCAGCGCGGGTATTTGTGAGGGGCCAGTTGGCGCTTCACATGCGCCTTAAGGTCAGCGTCCAAAGCGTCATCGACAATTGCGTCGGCCTGCAACACCACAAACGCTTTGGGCTTGATAAGCCCCTCTTCGTCTTCAGCGCCAACCACCGCTGCTTCCAGTACCTGCGGATGGGAGGCTAGCGCGCCTTCTACTTCAAACGGCGAAACATACTGGCCGCTTACTTTGAGCATGTCGTCTGAGCGACCGCCGTAAACGTAGTAGCCGTCCGCGTCCACGCTGTATTTGTCACCTGCGCGGGTCCACGGGCCAACGAAAGTGTCCTGCGTGCGCTGGCGATTATTCCAATACAGCAGCGCGCTGGTCGGCCCGCAAATCTGGAGTTCGCCGAGTTCGCCAGACGCGACTTCATTGCCATCGTCACCAATCAGGCGGATCTGGTAGCCCGCGACCGGCTTGCCGGTGGTGCCGTAGCGCACATCGCCCGGGCGGTTGGACAGGAAGATGTGCAACATTTCGGTGGAGCCAATGCCGTCCAGAATTTCCACCCCGTACAGCTCGCTGAAGCGTCGGCCGACGTCGGCCGGCAAGGCTTCCCCCGCGCTGGTGCAAATCCGGATCCCGAGCGCGTTCGCGGCCGGCTTGGCCTGGAAGGCGAGCATCGCGGCGTACAGCGTAGGCACGCCACAGAACACCGTCGGTTGATGCGTCTGCAGCCGCTTGAACACCGCTTCCGGCGTGGGGCGCTCCGCCATCAGCACGGTGGTCGCGCCCACGGCCAAAGGGAAGGTCAGCGCATTGCCAAGACCATAGGCAAAAAACAGTTTGGCCGCGGAAAAAACGGTATCTGATGCCTGCAGCCCCAAGGTACGCCGCCCGTACAATTCGGCGGTCTGCATCAGGCTCGCGTGCGCGTGGACGGTGCCCTTCGGAGTGCCTGTGGAACCGGAGGAATACAGCCAGAAACAGGCGTCATCGCAGGTGGTGGGTGCGGGCTCGAAGTGCGGCTCGGCCTGCGCCATGAGATCCGCCAAGGAGAGGTAGCCTGCCGGCGCTTCACCCGCCACCACCACCGTCGTAATAAACGGACTCGCCGCGACCGCTGCCGCCATCGCGGGGAGCAGGCCGGCCGAAACCACCAGCACTTTCGCGCGGCTGTCGCGCAACATGAACTCGTAGTCTTTGGTCGTGAGCAGCGTGTTGGTGGCGATCGGCACGATGCCCGCCTTGATCGCGCCCAGAAACACGCTGGGAAAGTCGATGCCGTCGTATAGGGCGACCATGATGCGGTCTTCCATCCCGAGGCCCAGACCGCGCAAGGCGTTGGCTGCGCGATTAACGCGCGAGGCCAACTCACTGAAGGAGTAACTGCCGACGTCGTCGATGTAGGCGGTCTTTGCGCCGCGTCCGGCGCTGAGGTTGCGCTCGATTAGATCGACCGCCGCGTTGTAGTCGCGCGGCACAACCAACTCCGGGCCCTGCGGCGTTTCGGTCACGAAAGAAAGTTCAGCCATTGCGCTACCACCACGCTGATTGGGAAAACGCCTACGGTGCGGGGGTGTGCACCTGAAAGGCCTGTGCGAGCCAGGTTGCCATCCACTCGGCGGTGGCCTCTTCGGGCATGGTGCCGGAAGAGGCATCGTGATTGAGCACCTCACCCACTCGCTCGGCGCCCAGTTTAGCGAGGATGTTCTCGAAACGTTTACCGGCGAAACAGAAAGTCTGGGCGTGCGAACTGTCGCCCAGCGACACAATGCCAAAGCGCACGCCGCTTAAGTCGGGTTTGTTCTTCACCAGGGTTTCGTACACGCCCCGCGCGTTGTCGGGCACGTCGCCTTGACCGTAGGTCGATACGCACAACAGATAAGTCGTGCCGGCCTTGAAGATGCTGGCATCCAGACCGTCCATCGGCAGCACCTCGGCCTCGACGTTCACGGCCTGCGCGCGGAACGCGGCCTCTTCGGCGCAGTACTGCGCGTTGCCGGTGGTGGTACCTACGAGAATGCAGAGGGTCGTGGACATGGCGATCCTTTCAGACGGGTTGTGGGGCCGAGGGAAGTTGCACTATATTGCCTGTCACCCGACAGAGCCGCAATATAATTCATGTCCGCCGCACAAACGCCGCCCCCTCCGCTGGCCGATCAGGACGCTCAATTGCTGATGCGTCTCGGCGTGCGTGTGCGCGAAGCCCGCGCGGCCCGTGGCATGACCCGCAAGTTGCTCGCGATTCACTCGCAGGTTTCGGAACGTTATCTGGCACAGCTTGAAGGCGGGCAGGCCAATCCATCGGTGCTGGTGCTGCAAAAAGTGGCCGATGCGCTGGGTCAACCCGTTACCGATCTGCTCCGGCAACCGGTGGACGACGCGGGCGAACTCGGCCTGCTGCTGCGTCTGCTCAGAGGGCAACCCACCGCCCAGCTTCGGGATTTACGCAAAAAGCTGGCGCGCAACTTTGGTAAAGCAGAAGACCAGCGCCGGGGCCGTATCGCGCTCACCGGCCTGCGCGGCGCGGGGAAGTCCGCACTTGGACAAAAGCTCGCGCGCAAACTGCACTGCCCCTTCATCGAACTCGATAAAGCCATTGAGAGCACGGCCGGCACGCCCTTGTCCGAAGTGTTTCTGCTGTACGGCCAGGCGGGCTATCGACGCTACGAGCGGCAATGTCTGGAGCAAATTCTCAAACACAACGAACGCTGCGTGATCGCCACCGGCGGCAGCATCGTGACCGAACCGGCCACCTACGATTTGCTGCTTTCCAGCTGTCTTTGCGTGTGGTTGAAGGCCGCGCCCGAAGAGCACATGGCGCGCGTGGTCGCGCAGGGCGACACGCGCCCGATGGCCGGCAATGCGGCCGCGATGGAAGATCTCAAGCGCATTCTCGAAGCGCGCGCGCCGCTCTATGCCCAGGCCGATCGCACGGTGGAAACCGCCGGTCTGGCCCTTGAAGAAAGTTTTGATCGCCTCCTTGAGGCGCTTACCTCATCCGCCTGATTGCCCGGAGCCATTCAATGTCAGCCACTTCTCCCCAGGACTCTCCCGTGACCATTACCTACGACCGCCATCCCGATCATTACCAGCACTGGCGCGTGAGCTATGCGGGCGAGGTCGCCACGCTGGCGATGGACGTCAACGAAGACGGCGGTCTGGCGCCCGGCTACAAGCTGAAGCTCAACTCCTACGACCTCGGCGTGGATATCGAGCTCTACGACGCGCTCCAGCGCATTCGCTTCGAGCATCCCGAAATCAGGGTGGTGGTGATGACCAGCGCCAAGGAGCGGATGTTCTGCTCCGGCGCCAACATCTACATGCTCGGCAAATCCAGCCACGCGTGGAAAGTGAACTTCTGCAAGTTCACCAACGAAACCCGCAACGGCATTGAAGACTCGAGCCGCGACGGCCTGAAGTTCCTGGCCGCCGTTAACGGCACGACGGCCGGCGGCGGTTACGAGCTTGCGCTGGCCTGCGACGAAATTCTGATGGTCGACGATCGCTCCTCTACCGTGAGCCTGCCGGAAGTGCCGCTGCTCGGCGTGTTGCCCGGCACCGGCGGCCTCACCCGCGTGACCGACAAGCGCCGGGTGCGCCGCGATCTGGCCGACGTGTTTTCCACCACCACCGAAGGCGTGCGCGCCGAGCGCGCCAAGCAATGGGGGCTGGTCGACCACATCGCCAAGCCGGCCCAATTCGCGCAGGCCGTGACTGAGAAAGCGCTGGCGCTCGCCGCCCAGAGCACGCGGAATGGTCACGGCCCAGGCATTACGCTCACGCCACTGCAGCGCGAAGCCGACGAGCATGGCCTGCACTACCGCTATGTGGATGTGGCGCTGAATCGCGCCGCGCGCACCGCCACGCTGACCCTACGCGGCCCCAGCAGCGACGTCCCGCAGGACCTCGCCGGCATTCATGCCGCCGGTGCCGACTGGTGGCCGCTGGCGCTCGCGCGCGAACTCGACGACGCCATCCT
>CANFVX010000073.1 GCA_947450495.1 Gammaproteobacteria bacterium | reverse complement strand
TGGAAGTGCACGTCATTGTGTTGGTAGAAGTCAGGCTTGATCCCGAGCGACGCAGCGCGACTGCGAATAACCGTCAGCGCGGCCTTGATCGACTCCTGCATCACATCGCCAAGACGTCCCGTATAGGTCTCCTTGCCTTTGCCTGGAACCACGACGGCTTCGATCGTGAGCAAGTCGCCGCCCACTTCGGTCCAGGCCAATCCGGTGACCTGTCCTACGCGATCTTCTTCCTCCGCCCGACCAAACCGGAAGCGCTTCACGCCGAGATATTTATCGAGCAGCTTGGGCGTAATGGTGATCATCTTGTCGGCGGGCTTCTGCAGCACCTGCTTCACCACTTTCCGGCACAGATTTGCCATTTCACGCTCAAGGCTGCGCACGCCCGCCTCGCGCGTGTAGTAGCGAATGATGTCGCGTATCGCGGCTTCATTCACGCTGAGTTCAGAGGCCTTCAGGCCATTGGCTTCAATCTGCTTCGGCAACAGATATTTCTGCGCAATGCTGACTTTCTCATCTTCGGTGTAGCCCGCGAGCCGAATGATTTCCATGCGATCGAGCAGAGGCGCAGGAATGTTCAAGCTGTTCGCGGTGGTCACAAACATCACGTCTGAAAGGTCGTAATCCACTTCCAGATAGTGGTCGTTGAAGGTCGTGTTCTGTTCCGGATCGAGGACCTCAAGCAAGGCTGCGGCCGGATCGCCGCGGAAATCCATTGCCATTTTGTCCACTTCGTCCAACAGGAAGAGCGGATTTTTCGTGCCCACCTTGGCGAGATTCTGCAGAATCTTGCCCGGCAGTGAGCCAACGTAGGTTCGGCGATGTCCGCGGATTTCGGCTTCATCCCGCACCCCGCCCAAGGACATTCTGACGAATTTACGGTTGGTGGCGCGCGCGATGGATCGACCGAGCGAAGTCTTGCCAACGCCCGGAGGGCCAACAAGACACAGGATGGGGCCCTTCATTTTCTTTACCCGCTGCTGGACAGCAAGGTATTCCAGAATCCGTTCCTTCACTTTCTCAAGACCATAGTGATCTTGATCCAGAATGGCTTCAGCGTTGACGATGTCGGCGCTGATCTTCGAGCGCTGCTTCCACGGCACATTGAGCATCCAGTCAATGTAGTTGCGGACCACCGTGGCTTCCGCAGACATCGGGGACATCATGCGGAGCTTTTTGAGTTCGGCCTCCGCGCGCTTACGCGCTTCTTTCGTCATCCCCGCGCGCTTTATGCGCTTGGCTATTTCATCGAGCTCATTGGTCCCGTCTTCCATGTCGCCGAGTTCGCTTTGAATGGCCTTCATCTGCTCATTCAAGTAGTACTCGCGCTGGCTCTTCTCCATCTGCTTCTTCACGCGGCCACGCAGACGCTTCTCAACCTGCAACAGGTCAATTTCGGTCTCCAGCATTAGCAGCAGTTGGTCGAGCCGCTCGTGGAGGTCGGTCAACTCCAGAATCTTCTGTTTGTCCTGAATCTTGATCGACATGTGTGCCGCAACGGTGTCGGCCAGACGCGAGGCATCATCAATGCTGGCCAGCGACGACAGAATCTCTGGCGGAACCTTCTTGTTGAGCTTTACGTATTGGTCGAACTGGTTCATCAGCGAACGCGTGAGCACTTCGGTGTCCCGCTCCGAGCCCGGCGCTGGTTCCAGTAACTCGGTTTCAGCCGCGAACATATAGCCGAGGTCTTCGAAGTGGGTGACCTTGGCGCGCTGCACGCCCTCAACCAACACTTTGATGGTGCCGTCCGGCAAACGCAGCAGTTGGAGGATGTTGGAAATGGTGCCAATGTCGTGGATGTCCCGCGGCTTCGGATTGTCGTCTGCGGCACTCCGTTGCGCGACCAGTAGAATTTGCTTGGTCTCGTCCATGGCGCGTTCCAGCGCCTTGATCGACTTGTCGCGCCCGACAAACAGCGGAATGACCATGTGGGGATACACGACCACATCACGCAGGGGTAAAACGGGGAGAAGGGGCGAACTGGTACTCATGGGCACAGGTCCTCAATGCGGGCCCGACGGCACGTCGGGTGCAGTTCCAACAATGACTGGGCGCCTTTCATTCGAGCGCCCAGGGAGGCGTTTAGGAGACGGGTCGATGGGCCTATCTCGCGGGCGGGACATGCCCGGGCAATCAGCAATGGCCGCGCGGCTTCATTTAGTCGGCCGCAACTTTCGGCATTTCGGCGCCTTCGTAAATCACCAGCGGCTTGGACTCACCGCGGATCGCCGATTCATCAACCACAACCTTCGACACGTTATTGAGCGAAGGCAGGTCGTACATGGTGTCGAGCAGGTTGGACTCGAGAATGGACCTCAAGCCGCGGGCCCCTGTTTTTCGCTCAACGGCTTTGCGGGCAACGGCACGGAGGGCGTCTTCCCGGAACTCAAGCGTGCAGCCTTCCATTTCGAACAGCTTGCCGTACTGCTTGGTGAGCGCGTTACGGGGCTCGGTCAGGATCTGCACGAGTTGGTCTTCGTGGAGTTCATCAAGCACCGCCAGCACTGGCAGCCGGCCGACGAACTCAGGAATCAAGCCGTAGCGAATGAGGTCTTCGGGCTCAACCTGATGAAGGACCTCGCCAGTCGTCTTACGATCATCCTTGCTCTTCACTTCGGCCGAGAAGCCGATGCCACCTTTTTCTGAGCGGTCACGGATAATTTTTTCAAGGCCGGCGAACGCACCACCGCAAATGAAAAGGATGTTGGAGGTGTCCACCTGCAGGAATTCCTGCTGCGGATGCTTGCGGCCGCCCTGCGGCGGCACAGAAGCAACGGTACCCTCAATCAGTTTGAGCAGCGCTTGCTGAACGCCTTCGCCGGACACATCCCGTGTGATAGACGGGTTGTCGCTCTTGCGGGAGATTTTGTCGATCTCGTCGATGTAGACAATGCCGGTCTGGGCCTTCTCGACGTCGTAATCGCACTTCTGCAGCAGCTTCTGGATGATGTTCTCAACGTCCTCACCCACGTAGCCGGCTTCAGTAAGGGTGGTAGCGTCGGCGATCGTGAACGGCACATTCAACAAACGGGCAAGCGTTTCGGCCAAGAGGGTTTTGCCGCTACCGGTCGGACCGATGAGGAGCACGTTGCTCTTGGCCAGTTCTACTTCGCCCTGCTTAATGCGGGATTCAAGGCGCTTGTAGTGGTTGTATACCGCCACGGCCAGGATCTTTTTGGCGTGCGGTTGGCCGATGACGTATTCGTCGAGAATGTCGCGAATCTCATGCGGAACCGGCAGTTTGTTGCCGCCGGTCGAGCCGGATTTGTCCTGAATTTCTTCGCGGATGATGTCGTTGCAGAGTTCGACGCATTCGTCGCAGATAAACACCGAGGGTCCGGCGATTAGCTTGCGGACCTCGTGCTGGCTCTTGCCGCAGAAGGAGCAGTACAGCAGGCGGTCGTTGTCACCGCCCTTGGAATTCTTGCCATCGCTCATTGGCGATTCCTCATCACTTGATCATTAATTGCCCCCGGTCCGAAGGCCAGTCCGAACGCTGGCTTCAGCGGGTGCCTTAGGGCAGTTTGATAGATTCGCGTGTGCTCAGCACCGCATCAATGATGCCGTAGGCCTTGGCATCTTCAGCACCCATGAAATTGTCGCGGTCGGTATCGTTGGCCACCTTTTCCACCGTCTGCCCGGTATGGCGAGACAGAATTTCGTTCAGGCGATCCCGCGCTTTCAGAATCTCGCGGGCGTGAATATCGATATCCGTTGCCTGCCCGGAAAAACCGCCTAACGGCTGATGGATCATCACGCGCGAGTGCGGCAGGCAGAAGCGCTTGCCGGCAGCGCCGGCGCACAACAGCAAGGCGCCCATACTTGCCGCCTGACCAATGCACAAGGTGCTCACAGCCGGCTTGATGAACTGCATGGTGTCATAGATCGCCATTCCGGCAGTCACCGATCCACCCGGAGAATTGATGTACAGATTGATGTCCTTATCAGGGTTCTCGGACTCCAGAAACAGCAACTGCGCCACAATGACGTTCGCCATGTAGTCTTCGACCGGCCCAACCAGAAATATCACTCGTTCCTTCAGCAGTCGCGAGTAAATGTCATACGCTCGCTCACCTCGGGCTGATTGCTCAACCACCATGGGAACGAGATTAAGTGCACGAATTTCTTGGCTATTCATTTTCTGGAACCACTCTTTTGCCGACTTTACGCCGCGCTTTGTTCCTGAGCCCGAGTCTGCCCCGGATTCATGAGATCGTCAAACGAGATGGCTTCGTCGGTAACCGTGGCTTGCGCCACTAACCAGTTGACCGCCTCTTCTTCGACGCACATCGCTTCAATCTCTTGAAGCCGGCTGGGCTCCGAGTAGTACCAGCGCCTGAGCGCTTCGGGTTCCTCGTAACTGGCAGCCATTGATTCCACCATGCTGCGCACTTTGGCCGGCGTTGCCTGCACGCCTGAGGTCCGCACCACTTCTGCCATGAGCAGGCCACGCTTCACGCGTTCCTGGGCCTGCGGGCCGAAGACTTCAGGTCCCGGGTGCCCGACTCGATCAGGATCAACGCCGCGCATCGTGAGATTGCGCCGGCTTTCCTCATGCATTCTGCGCGCTTCAACAGCAATCAAGGTCACGGGCAGATCAAGTTCGTGGGCCGCGCTCAATGATTCCATTACGCCGCGGTTAAAGTTTCGGAGCACCGCGCGATCGCGCTCACGCGACATGTTTTCCGAAACCTCTTTGCGGAAGGCTTCAAGGCCGCCTTCGGTGACGCCGAATTTGGCAAAGAGTTCGTCATCCAGCGCGGGTAACACCCGCTCTTTCACCTGTTTCACCGTCACGACGAACTGCACCGCTTTGCCGGCGAGGTCTTCTCGCGAGTACGGCGTTGGAAAGTGGAGGTCCAGCGTGCGCACATCGCCCGCCACCGCACCAACCAGCCCACTCTCAAAGCCGTCGATCATGTTGGCAGCCCCGAGTTCCATTTCGTGGTCGGTGGCGCTGCCGCGTTCCAGTAATTCGCCGTCAACCGTACCAGCGAAGTCGACCACCAGACGGTCGCCGATCGCCGCTGCGCGAGAAGTTTCTTCCCACGTCGCATGCTGACGCCGGAGCACCTCTAGCATGGCATCGATATCAGAGTCCGCTATCTCGCAGACCGGGCGTTTGATGGAAAGTTCGTTCAAGGCCGCGAGCTTGACCTCCGGATAAACCTCAAACGTCGCGGTGTACGACAGCCCGCTTCCAAGCTCGGCGAAGACCGGGTCGAACACCGGGTCTGCAACCGGCCGCAGATCGTGGCTCTGCAAAGCGTCGGAGAAGGATTTGCGAAGCAGGTCACCGAGGACATCGTTACGGACTCGCTCCCCAAACTGACGTTGCACCACAACGAAGGGTGCTTTGCCGGGTCTGAATCCGTCGATCCGCACAGAACGCATCAGCTCGCCAAGCTTTTCCTTGACCTGAGCGCTGATCTGCTCTTCGGGAACCTGAACCATCATGCGCCGCTCGAGCGCGCCGGAATTTTCTATGGATACCTGCATGGGTCTATCGATATGCTGATGTTGAGTTGGGATGCTGTTAGTGAAGCCGGGGTCTGCGAGTGCGGTTCATGGTGCGAAAGGAGAGACTCGAACTCTCACGGGTTCCCCCACTGGTACCTAAAACCAGCGCGTCTACCAATTCCGCCACTTTCGCGAGATGTCTGACCGTAGAACCGTGTGCTGCTTGACCGCGCCAGATTGCAAAGCGCGAAGCGCTGCTCACCGACCCTCTGCCGACGTCACGGAAGGGCGCCAGTATAGGCATGCGTTGGCGTGCTGGATACCCCGAGCCACATGAGTTTAAGTCGGTATACTCCGGCGACATGATTCAGTCACGGGATTGGACGGAAATGCGCCTCCGAGTTATCACTCCTCTGTTCCTCTCGATTAGCCTGTTAAGCGTCTCCGCGTGGGCGGTCACCGTGGTCCAGTGCAAGGACAAAAGCGGGGGCGTGACGTTCCGGGACCGCTGCCCACCGGAGGCAGACCAAATCTCAGCGCAAAAGCTGGCCGGCGTCGCCCGCAGCAATGCCGACACCGAATTGGCAGAGGTCATGCAGCGCAACCCGGTGCAGCTGTTTTCAATGCCGAATTGCGACGCCTGCGACCTGGTCAGGCACCAGCTGCAGGCGCGCAAAATCCACTTCGCTGAACATCACGTTGATACGGTCTCAGAACAACAGAACGCCCTCAAGGCCTTGGCGGGATCACTCACGGTGCCAGCAGTGGCAATCGGCAAGCAGGTGGTGACCGGCTACAACCGCTCAGCCTTGGATAGTGCCCTTAAACAGGCGGGCTACCCGCTCCCTACCGAGACCAGCGCGGGCACTGCCGCCAAACCATAGGCGAACCTGATGTCATTACTGCTGGACACTCCCGAGGCCGCTCAGCAAGCCTTCTACGCCGCATTTGCCAAAGGCGACGCGCCAGCGATGACCGCCATTTGGGCCCGTGGCGCTGACACCCTCTGCGTCCACCCTGCCGGCGACGCGTTGCGGGGCGAGGTGGCGATCGACCACAGCTGGGCAGGCATTCTGGCAGGAGGCGGTGCAGGGCAGATCGAATTTGAAGCGCTGAACCGCTTTGAGGGCGCCAATCTCGCGGTGTTCACCGGCTATGAGCACATCACGCCACAAGGGAGCCGGATTGCTTACCCGCCCGTGCTCGCGACCAATATCTACCGCTGCATTAGCGGGATCTGGCAAATGGTTTCGCACCATGCCAGCCCAATCATGCAGGGCCGCGCCGCCCCGACCCCTGAGCCAAATCGAACGCGCCACTAGGCCGGACTCGCCGGCCGCGCATTAGTCGCGCTGGCTCGCGTGCGGCGACAGTTTCTCGAACAGGCTTTCCGGCGAGATACGAATCGCCGCCCCTGTGGGGCAAGAGCGCACGCAGGCCGGGCCCCCTTTAAGACTCTGGCAGAGGTCGCACTTCACCGCTTTTTTCTTGGCGTCGGGGTCGTAATCAGGCGACCGCTGTCCCGGCGCCTTGCCAATCCCGAACAGCATCCAGAGCAGGCCTGCGCCGTATTTCGGCTTCTTTTCCGGCACCATGTCGATAACGCCGTAAGGGCAGTTGCGCTCGCAGTTGCCGCACCCAATGCAGGTATCGGCGATAAACACTTCGCCGCCCGGCCCTCGCGACAAAGCGTTGGGCGGGCAGTCCTTCATGCAGTGCGGATGCTCGCAGTGGCGGCAGGCAACGGGAATATGAATCTGCGCGAAGGTGGCGCCGGCCTCACGTTTCATCCGCGACACCCCGCCATGGGTCTCAGCGCAGGCCGTTTCGCAGTTGTTACATTGAACACACAGCGACTCGTCGATGATCAGCACGTTCGTTGCTTCGCCTAGCCCCTGTTGAATCAGCGGCTCTACCTGATGGCGCGGGGTGATGCCGTGAACCTCAGAGAGGATGTTTTCTTCCTGGCGCGCCATCATGGTCTGGCGCATGAAGCCCGCGAACTGGGTGCCCGCCGCCAACCGCGCATTCACCGCCTCACGCTTCAACACCAACACTTCGGACATCACGTTGGCAGTGGCAGTAGCGCCACGCGGGGCCGAGTCGAGCAAAGCAATTTCGCCGAAGTAGTCGCCTGCGGGCACGTACGCGACGAACGCATCAATCCCCTCAACGCGCCGAGACAGCGTGACCGAACCGCGGCGGAGAAGATAGAGACCGTCAGCTTTGTCGCCTTCGGAAAACAACACTTCGCGCGCTTTGTACTGGCGAAGTTCAATGCCATCAGCGACCAGTTCAGCAGCACCCTGGGCGGACGTATGCATGTAAGACATCAGCGCGTTGCGCACGAACGCTTCGTCAATTAAACGCCGCACATCGTCTGACGAACTCATCAGTTTGAGCATCATCCGGCGCGGCGTCTCGATCACGACGCAGGAATCGCCGCCGAGTACCGAAGCGGTTCGCCGACGCCCGGCAATCAGGCCCATTTCGCCAAAAAACTGTCCGTTCGCCAGCGGGATTTTGCGGGTTTTGGCCCCATCGCCGCCCAGTTCGATGAAAGCGGAGCCGTTGATGAGCGTGAAGAAGGTGTTGGTGTAATCGTTCTTGCGAAAGATTGGCTCATTGGCCGGCACCGCGCGCAGTTGCGATTCCAGCAGGAATTCGCGCACCTGCAAACGCGTCATGACAGCGAACAGCGGCACGTCGCGCATCAAGCGGTCGATCAGCGGAGAGACTTCCGGTTGCGGACGCCACACCCTCAGACGCTCGCGTAACAGCGGTTCATCGACCGGCTCAACGGCCAAGCCATTCAAGGTGTCGACCACCTCGTAACCCTGGTTCATGGCCTGCTTGATCAACGGATAGCCGCCCAGCGCGCCGACGATAAAAAGCCCCGGCACGTTGGATTGGTACTGTTCGGTGAGTTCAGGTAACGCGGCCGGCGACGGGTTGGGAAACACTACGCCGAAACTCTCCACCAACTTGCGGGGCGGAATGGCGCCGATACGGCCGATCACGCGATGACAGGCGATGCTCTTCTCGCCGTCTTTGGCGTTGAAGACAAAACGCAGCGGCGGCTCCTCGCCGGTTTCCTCAACGCGGACCGCGCTGGCGGAATAACAGATGGTGATTTGGCCTGCCTTTTCGGTGGCCAGAATGAGTGCTCGATTGCCATCTTTGCAGGTGGTGAATTCCTCACTGCGATTAATCATGTACACCGTGTTGTGGTCGGCCAGCGCGACGGCATTTTCGATACCGGCGTCACCAGGCCCCACCACGACGATGACTTCATCGTGGTATTCGTCCGGGTCAGACAGCGTGTACTGCACGCGAGAAAGGTTTTCACCCGGCACGCCGAGCTTGCGCACATTGCCCTGCAGCCCAATCGCGAGAATGACGCTGCGCGCGGTGTAGCCGGTGCCATCCTCGCACTTGACGCTGAACACGCCGGTAGTGGCATCGCGCTGGATGCCATCAACCTTCTTGTTGTAGGCAATGTTCACGCCCTGGGCGGCAAGTTCATCATCCCAGGTGCCCAAAATGCCTTCCCTGCGACCCTCGCCAAAAGTCATACCGCTGCGCAGCGGGATATTGCCCGGCTCCGCCATCACGAACTTCCCTTTTTGGTAGTTGTAGATGGTGTCGGACGCATGCGCGGCCGCTTCCAGCAGCACATGGGTGTTGCCGTGATGTTGGGCACGGGAAGCAGCAGACAGCCCGGCAGGGCCGGACCCGACGATAACGATGTCGTAGTGGGCCTCGGCGGCAGCGTTGTACATGGCGGGATTACTGGCAGCAGGCATCAGGACCTCTCTTGCACGCCGACCGTGCTGCGGAGCGTGGATAACTGCTTCCTGAAAACATTCGCGTCGTACTGCTCATCGTGACGCAATGTCTTCAGTAGCCGCGCCAGCGCATCGGTGAGCGCGGGCGTCGATTTAAGGGCGCCGTGGCTGAGCAAATCGTTGCTCACCGTCACGATGGCCATATAGGCCTGCTCTGCACCGGCGTAATCGGCGTAGCTCGTCTCGGCAGACTCGTCGATAAGCGCCACGAGAACCTTGCGCTGCAGAGCCGGGGAAAAGTTCTGCTGCTCCAGGCGTGGCAGAAAGGCACCGATGGTGGCGGACAGCTTGCTCACGACCTGTAGCGGCGCCGCACCGCCCTCGGTCTGCCCGGTCGAAACGGCGAGATGGGTAGCGCGAACAGCCTTGTCGAAGGCCGACGAGGAGTCGGGATAGGCCGCGCGCACGATTGCTCTCAGCATCAGCAGGTTGCTGTCGTTGAGGCGCATCCGACCGGGACCAACACCGAGACGAGGCGTCCACCGCTTGTCGCTCATTGGATGATGGCAGGAGTAGCAGTCAAACAAGACGAGTTCGGGCATCAGGCCATCGTGCCCACGCTTGGGATCGGCGAGGGTATCGAGTTGCTGACGCGCAGCGAGCGCCTGACCAATCGCCCACAAGCGAACGCTGTCGTAGCTACCTTTGCGCTGCTCATAGTCTGCATCAACCCGATAGTGGGCCGGTTCCAGCGCCGAGAACGTTTTGAGTTCAAAGGAGATACGCGGGTGACCGGCCCCCATAATGCGATGGGTCACGAAGCGCGACTCATCCCCGAAGTGGCAGGAGAGGCAAAGCTTGGCCTGCGCAATAGGCTGGTTCGTGGGATACAGGCCGCGTTCGATGTTAGCGCTGTGGGTAATGCCCTTCACCGCGTGCTCGCCAATCCAGTCGGCCGCGGGCCCGTGGCAGCCCTCACAGCCAATGCCTTCGCTTTGCGTAAAGCGAGCGCCCCGCCGCGCCGGCGTCGGGTTGTGCGCGTGGCAATCGAGGCAAATCTTCACCTCGGTGGCCGGCTCCTTGTAGCCCAGATTGCGCACTATGCGCTGGGATACCGCGTTATTCAGCACTTCGTAAGTGCGGGTGTGTCGATCGAGGCGCGACCAGGTGGTGTATTCATTCTGCAGCACATTGCTGCCCTCCCACGGCGTGATTGAACCGTGGCAGGTGGAACTCGCGCAGTTCACGGTGCCAATGGTCTGGTGGGGAGACAGCAGCGGCGACACCGGTTCTCCAGCACAAACCGCCAAGGGCAAGGTGCCCAACAGGCTCAGCAGGCAGTAGCGCATGAGCCTTGCGCTACGCGAGACCAGCGTTCGCATCATGAAACTCCCTCGGTAGCGCAGGCGGGTAAACGCGTTCATTTTTCGGGGCTCCCCTGATAGTCACCGGGTTTACCCTGATTGCTCACCGTCCAGATCGACCCGTCCGGATTGCGGTACATCTTGGCCATTTCTTCGGCGTTAAACGGGCGCGACCCAATGCGGCCGAACACCGCGATCTGTCCGCCAGTTTCGTCGACGGCCCGGTCGCGATCCAAGCCCTTCGATAGCGCCAGCGCCGGGGTGCGCGTTTTGTGCCAGGCAATGAGTTGGGGTTTCGGCTCGGGTGAGAATCCGTAGAACCTGGGCTGGCTATCGGGGGCGGTCAATTGAACGACTTTGAGCCCGTTTGTCCCATCGGCGATGTACGCGAAGAGCGAGGCGTTGGTGGAACCCACCACCACGTCGTTCGCGTCCGAGATTGCACCGTCGGCGTTGAAGCGCTGGTACTCCTTGGGCGCATCAGCCTTCTCGATGTCGACGATCACCAGACCGTCTTTGCCCGCCGCGACGTATGCATAGGTCCGCGCCAGATACACCCGGCGTGCATCGGCGAGCGCAATTTTGGCCGGTAGCAGTTGGGGCTGCGTGATTTCGGTGACATCGACCACGTGGAGGCCATCCTCGGCGGTGACGTAGAGATAGCGGAACTGCAAGGCGCTGGCACGCGCACCTGGCAAGGGAACACTGGCAATGAGCTTGGGCTTGAGGGGGTCATCAAGTTCGACGATCTGCACCCCCGAGGGCGTGGTAATGAATGCGTGGTGACCGCCCACCACGATATGACTCGCCCCCGTGAGCACCCCGCCTTCGTTCCAGGTGGCGGCTCGTTTGAGGAAATTATTGCGTGCCTCACCGTCTGAGAACGTGTCGACGTTCACCACGATCAAACCTTCCTCGGCGTCTGTAATAAACGCGTAGTGGTAGATCGGATGCATCGGCTGCTCCTCGTTGATGTCGCGCATCAACGGGCCCTCGTTGCGCGCCGGTGCCACCGGTTGGTTGGTCGGCAAGGCCATGCAGGTGGCGTTCGCGCTGGGCACGTGGGCGTCGTGGCCCAGGGGAGAATACGGCGCGGTAATGATGCGTTCGGAGAAGCCTTTGTTGGGGATCGCAGCGGTGTCATACACCCGGAAGCCGCCCTTCCCTTCCGCCACATAAAAATACTCGCCGCGCAGTTGCACGCAGCGAGCGGGGCCTGCGGTGGTGTGCGCGTGCGCCTCCACGAGTTCCTTGCCACGAGCTTCGTGTGCCTTGAAGCGGTCCGGATATGCGAAGCGCTGCAGATAGCTGCCGATGACGGACTGCGGCTCATCGAGTTCGGTGACGGCGATCCCTTCGATATGTCCCGCCTCGCCAATCATTGAGTAACCGCCAATGAAGTTGACGAAGTTCGTCCCTTGCAGGAGCAGCTGCGCCATGATCGCGTTGTTGTCATTGCGACTGGAAACGTGGCAGTCCTCGCAGGTTTTCGTTTCTTCCTTGCGCTCGGTATGCGGGTAATGCGGTGCGAAGGCCTGACTGGAGTAACCGCTGGCTGCGATCGGCGGCTGCTGGATGTAGATCCGCTCGCGATTAATATTCTGCGAGGACAGTACCAGCGCCGAACTGGAGCGGATGGGCGCGATGCGTCCGCCCTTCACCGGGCCATGACGCCCTAACTGAAAGACGTCGTCCCGTGCCACCTGCACGTTGTATGTGGCGTAGTTGCGGGTCTCGCCGCCCTCGTAGTGCAG
>CANFVX010000072.1 GCA_947450495.1 Gammaproteobacteria bacterium | reverse complement strand
GCTATCGTTGCTCAGGTTGAGCAGCTGTACGGTCGCCCCGAACACCACTCGTCCCTGCGCGTTGACGGCAGTGACGTCGATAATTTCGGCGCTGCCGAGTTTGCCTTCGATGTCGGCAATCCGGCCCTCGGTGAAGCTCTGCTGCTCGCGGGCCGCATGGTACTCGGCGTTTTCTTTCAAATCGCCCAGCGCGCGCGCTTCCGCGATCGCATTGGTAATCCGGGGGCGATCAACGGTCTTGAGGCGATGAAGTTCGTCACGCAGGCGTTGCGCGCCCTGGGCGGTCATGGGGGATTTGTTCATCGTGCCACTTCCTCGTGGAGAGTTTGCAGTCTTCGCACCTGCTCCTCGCCAGTCTCGGCGAGGGCCATCACCGCAGCGGTCGCGCCCGCCATGGTCGTCGTATAGGCAATCTTGTGCTGGAGCGCGCTGCGACGGATGGCGAATGAATCCGCGATCGCCTGCTCCCCTTCGGTGGTGTTGATGATGAAATCAATCGCCCCGTTTTTAATCATATCCCCGATATGTGGTTGGCCTTCCAGCACCTTGTTGACCGGTTCGCAGGCGACACCGGCGGCCTTCAACGCCTTGGCCGTGCCACGCGTGGCAACAATGCGGAATCCGATGTCTGCGAGCTGGCGAGCCAGCGAGACCGCCTGCGGCTTGTCTGCCTCACGCACGCTGACGAAGGCGGTGCCGCCTGCTGGCAGGGTCATGCCCGCCGCCTGCTGCGATTTGGCAAAGGCTTCGCCAAAGGTGGCGCCAACGCCCATCACCTCACCCGTGGATTTCATTTCCGGCCCGAGCAGGGGGTCGACACCCTGGAACTTCACAAACGGGAACACCGCTTCCTTCACCGAGAAGTAGGCGGGCTGTGGCACCCCGTTGGGCACCAGATCGCTCAAGCGTTGGCCGACCATGCATAGCGCCGCCTGCCAGGCGAGGGACGCGCCGGTGGCTTTGGAGACGAAGGGCACCGTGCGCGAGGCGCGCGGATTGACCTCAAGCACAAAAATCTTGCCGTCCTGAATCGCAAACTGGGTGTTCATCAAACCGATAACGCCCAGACCTCGCGCCATCAACACCACTTGCCGGCGGATTTCGTCCTGCAGCTCCTGGGTGAGGGTATGCGGGGGCAAGGCGCAGGCGGAGTCACCGGAGTGAATCCCGGCCTGCTCAATGTGTTCCATGATGCCGCCAACGACCACCTCGTGACCGTCGCTCAGCGCATCCACGTCCACTTCAATGGCGTGGTCGAGGAAATGGTCCAGCAACACCGGCGAATCGTTCGAGACCGCCACCGCGCGGCGCATGTAGGTCGCAAGCGCTTCTTCGTTGTAGACGATTTCCATCGCCCGGCCGCCCAGCACGTACGAGGGTCGGACCACCAGCGGATAGCCAATTTCACCGGCGCCCTTCAGCGCCGCTTCGGTTGAGCGCGCGGTGCGGTTAGGCGGCTGCAGCAGGCCAATTTCCGACAAAAAGCCCTGAAAACGTTCCCGGTCTTCCGCCAGATCGATGGAGTCCGGGCTGGTGCCGATAATCGGCACGCCGGCGGCCGCCAGTGCGCGCGCCAGTTTGAGCGGCGTCTGGCCGCCGAACTGCACGATGACGCCCTTGGGTTTTTCGACCTCGACAATTTCCAGGACGTCTTCCAGCGTCAGCGGCTCAAAGTAGAGGCGGTCGGAAGTGTCGTAGTCGGTAGACACCGTCTCCGGATTGCAGTTGACCATGATGGATTCAAAGCCCGCGTGCTTCATGGCGTAGGCCGCCTGCACGCAGCAGTAGTCGAACTCAATCCCCTGCCCGATGCGGTTCGGGCCGCCGCCAAGAATCATGATCTTCTCGCGGTTAGTGGGCGCGGCTTCGCACTCTTCTTCATAGGTGGAATAGAGGTATGCCGTGGTCGCGGCGAACTCGGCGGCGCAGGAATCCACCCGCTTGAACACCGGCCGCACGCCGGCGTCATGTCGCTGCTGGCGCACGATAGATTCTTCCACCCCGCACAGGCGGGCCAGCCGGGCGTCCGCAAAGCCCTTGCGCTTGAGGCTGCGCAAGCGAGTTGGGGTAAGGCTAACCAAGCCTTCGGTTTTGACCTGCTGCTCTTCGCGGAGCAGGTCTTCGATCTGGGCCAGAAACCAGGGGTCGATCTTGGTGAGGTCGTGCACCTCTTCCAGACTCATGCCGTGGCGGAAAGCATCGCCCACAAACCAGATGCGCTCGGAACCGGCCACCGTCAGTTCACGGATGAGTTTGGCCTGATCGAGCTTCTCGCCGGCGCGGAAACGTTCATCCAGTCCGGTGGCGCCGGTCTCAAGACCGCGGAGCGCTTTCTGGAAAGATTCTTGAAACGTGCGACCAATGGCCATCACTTCGCCCACCGATTTCATCTGGGTGGTGAGGCGGTCGTGGGCCTGCGGGAATTTCTCGAAGGTAAAGCGCGGGATCTTGGTCACAACGTAGTCGATGGTCGGCTCAAACGAAGCCGGCGTGACCCCACCGGTAATCTCGTTCGCCAGTTCATCGAGCGTGTACCCCACCGCCAGCCGCGCCGCGACTTTCGCGATCGGAAAGCCGGTGGCCTTGGAGGCCAGCGCGGAGGAACGCGAGACGCGCGGGTTCATTTCGATCACGACCATCTCGCCGTTTTGCGGATTGATCGCGAACTGCACGTTAGACCCGCCGGTTTCCACGCCAATCTCGCGCAAAACTGCGATGGAGGCGTTGCGCAGCAGCTGGTATTCCTTGTCGGTCAGGGTCTGCGCGGGCGCGACGGTAATGGAGTCGCCGGTGTGTATGCCCATCGGATCGAGGTTTTCGATGGCGCAGATGATGATGCAGTTGTCCTTGCGGTCGCGGACAACCTCCATCTCGTATTCTTTCCAGCCCAGCACTGATTCTTCGATCAGCACTTCGCGGGTGGGGGAGGCGTCGAGGCCACGCGTGACAATTTCGGCGAATTCTTCGCGATTAAACGCAATACCACCGCCGGTGCCGCCCAAGGTAAACGAGGGACGGATTACGGTGGGGAAGCCGAGCTGTATCTGATGTCGCTCGGCTTCCTCCAGCGAGTGCGCTACCAGCGAGCGCGGCGAAGCGAGACCAATTCGGGTCATGGCTTCGCGGAACTTCTCGCGGTCTTCGGCCATTTCGATCGCGCGCTCCGAAGCCCCGATCAGCTGCACGCCGTACTTGGCGAGCACGCCCTCTCGCGCCAGATCGAGCGCGCAGTTCAGCGCGGTCTGGCCGCCCATGGTCGGCAGGATCGCGTCCGGACGCTCTTTCTCGATGATTTTCTCGACGGTCTGCCAGCGCACCGGCTCGATGTAGGTCGCGTCCGCCGTATCCGGGTCGGTCATGATCGTGGCGGGGTTGGAGTTCACCAGCACGATGCGATAGCCGTCCTTACGAAGTGCCTTGCACGCCTGCGTCCCGGAGTAGTCGAACTCGCAGGCCTGACCGATCACAATGGGACCGGCGCCGATGACGAGAATGGATTTAATGTCTGTCCGTTTGGGCATGGCAGCGGGCAACCGATGGATCAGGGAGTGCGATGGCGGCGCATCGATTCGACGAACTGGTCGAACAGATAACCGATGTCGTGCGGGCCTGGGCTGGCTTCTGGGTGGCCCTGAAAGCCGAAGGCGGGCACGCGGGCATGCGAAATGCCCTGTAAGGAACCGTCGAACAAGGAACGGTGGGTGGCGACCAGAATATCCGGCAAGGTCGCCTCTTCAACGGCGAAGCCATGATTCTGGCTGGTAATCGCGACTTGGCCCGTACGCAGGTCCTGCACCGGGTGATTGGCGCCATGATGACCAAATTTCATTTTGACGGTCCGCGCGCCGCTGGCGAGGCCCAGAATCTGGTGCCCAAGGCAAATGCCGAACATCGGGATACCGGCGCCCAACAGTTCGCGCACCGCGGCGACGGCGTAATCGCAAGCCGCCGGGTCGCCCGGACCATTCGACAGGAAAACGCCATCGGGGCGTAAGGCGAGGCAGTCCTGAGCGGTCGCGTTGGCCGGCAGGACGTGCACTTCGCAGCCGCGATCCGCCAGCATTCTGAGAATATTGCGCTTGACGCCGTAATCGAAGGCCACCACGCGCCATTGCGCTTCGCCGCTGTTGGTGCGGTGGCGGTTGCCCTGCAACTGCCAGGACCCTTCGCGCCACACATAGGGCGCGCGCGTGGTCACCCGGATGGCCAGATCGGCGCCATTCAAACCCGGGAAGGCCCGCGCCTTGGCGATCGCGTCTTCGGCCTGAACGTTCGGGCCGGCCATAATGCAGCCGTTCTGGGCACCGCGGTCGCGGAGTAGTCGCGTGAGGCGGCGGGTGTCGATTTCCGCTATCGCCACCAGCCTTTCGGCTTGGGCGTAGTCTTTAAGACTGCTGGTTGATCGCCAACTGCTCGCCACCATCGAGGAATCCCGGATGATGAGCCCCGCCGCGTGCACCTTGCCTGACTCGTCGTCGAGCGCATTGGCGCCGACGTTACCGATGTGAGGATAGGTCAGCGTTACGAGTTGCTGGTCGTAGGAAGGATCGGTGAGGATTTCCTGGTAGCCGGTCATCGCCGTGTTGAACACGACTTCGCCGACGGAATGTCCGTCTACACCGATCGAGAGGCCGTGAAACACCGTTCCATCGGCCAGCGCTAGGATTGCCTGATTGGTCACGTGGGCTTTTCTGACATAAAAAAAGGGAACGACCGACCGGCGGTTCCCGTGCTTGAATTGTTACGAAGTGTACGCGACGCGGCCCGACTTCGGAAAGCACCGCAGCGTGATTGATCAAAAGAAAAGGCGTTTCGCATGGATGTCAGGCTCAGCGTAGACCTCAATGAAGACGGCGCACGCGCAGCGGTTATTAGCGACGGCCAGCGCGAGCGGTCAATTATCGTGCTCACGCGAGGCGGCACAGTGGCCGCCTATCTCAATAGTTGTCCCCACGCAGGTGTTCGGCTTGATTTCGGTTCGGGCAACTTCTTTCACCGGGATGGTCATGATCTCCAATGCGGGGTGCACGGTGCGTTGTTCGATCCGGACAGTGGGCGCTGCGTGGCCGGCCCCTGTAAGGGCTCGCGTCTGGTTCGTCTGGCAACCCGGATCGAGGCGGGTCACCAGCTGGTCATTCAGGATGTGGAGAAAATTCCGGGTCGCGCCTGAGCCGGCCTTAGCCGCTTAAGTCCGGGCGCCCGCCCGTGCGGCGCTTGCCGCCTGCGCCGTGATCCGCTGACTAATACTCACCGCGACTTCCAGCGCCCGCTTCCCGTCTTCACCGGTGACGGCCGGTCCTTGCCCGCCGCGCACCGCGTCGACAAACGAGCAAATTTCATCCATCAGCGCATCGCTACGGGTCAAGGCCTGAGTTTGCAGGGGAAGGTCTGTGGCCTCGCCGGCCCCGGCACCGCCAATCAACAGGGCGTGATTGGCGAAATCGATCGACAGCCAGGAATCTGCCTGTTCAACCCGCATGGCGCGCACCATTTCGAGATGCACCCGACTGGCCGAGAGCTCGGCCACGCAACCACTGGCAAAGCGCAGCGTGGCGTCGGCAATATCGATGCTGTCGGTCACCACAGCCCGGCCGCTGGCTTCGATAGCCACCAAGGGGCTTGCTACCAGACTGAGCACGATGTCGATGTCGTGGATCATCATGTCGAGCACCACATCGACTTCGGTGCCACGGTCCTTGTAGCGGGCCAGCCGTCTGGCTTCGATACGGAGCGGCGCGGTGACCAGTGGCCGCAGCGCCAGCACCGCCGGATTGAATCGCTCGAGATGCCCCACCTGAAAAACGCGCTGCGCGCGCGCGGCGAGCGCGATGAGCGCTTCGGCTTCGGTCACTTTCTCGGTGACCGGCTTCTCGACCAGCACATGCACCCCGGCGGACAGCGCGTCGTGCGCGATGGGGAAATGGGTGGCGGGCGGCGTGACGATCGAAACCAGATCGACCTTATTGAGCAGTTCGCGGTAGTCGGTGGTGCCTAATACGCCGTATTTCCCGGCGACTGCGGCGACCCGTTCGGGGTCGGAATCGGCCACCCCGACCAGCGTGATATCCGGCAGGGCGAGGTATTTTTGGGCGTGGAAATTACCGAGATAGCCCACTCCGATCACAGCCGCACGCAGTTTCGACATCGTCAGAGTGACTCCCCGCTAAGACTGCGAGCACCTTAACAACGCAGACCGCCCTTGGCTACGCGCGGCGCTTGGCGGGCTACCAGCTCCCCAGATTGGAGACCGTGTTGTTCAAGGCGGCTTCGGCGTAGACCACCTGCCCGGAATGTCGCAACTGCGCGAGGGCTTCGACTTTTTGCTCGCGCGACCGCCCTCGCCCCAACGCCACCGTGTAGACGCCCCGTTCGGTCGGGCCTTCGATCAGTTCGGCTCCGACCGACAGCAGCAGGGCACGCAGTTGCCCTTCGGTAATGTCGTTATAGAACACCAGTCGGGCGGTGGTGGCCTGGGCATCCCCGCTCATCACGACCGATTGATGCATGCGGTTAAGCCCCATATTCCGCAACCAGGCCATATTGGTCTCGGCCTGACGCGCGCTGATCGCCGATAGCCCGCAAATCAGTACCAACACCGCGGCAGCCGCCCAAGGCTGGGCCGCGCGCCGCGCGGGGGGCTGTTCAAGCTTGGCGTGGAGTCGGCGCAAAGCGTCTTCACAGCGGGAGTCGGCGCCGTCTGCCCGCACATGGGCCGCCAGCACTCTCAGCTGCGCGTCTTCGCGTTGACAGGCGGAGCAACCGCGAAGGTGGCTCTCCACCAAGGCTCGTTCCGCCCCGACCAAGGTTCCGTTGACCCACCAGGGCAGGATTGCGAGACAGCGCTCATGACGCAGATCAATGGGCGTAACCGATGAGGAGTGTGTGTATTGCATAGGCAGCTCTCAGGCTTTCCGCCCCAGGCAGGCGGCAAGGAGATGACGCAATTTAGCGCGCGCATGAAACATCCGGGTTTTCACGGTATTCACCGGACAGCCGACGATTTCGGCCGTCTCTTCATACGAATAATCGAGCAGGAAAGTGAGCTCCACCACGCTGCGATGGGCGGGGCTTAAACGTTCCAGCGCCGCATCCAGACTGCGCGAAAGTTGGGCCGCATCCACTTCCGAGACCGGGTCGCTGTCGCCGGCGGCATCAAAGCCGTCCTCGAAAGGATCGGCTGCGGTACGACGTTCCCGCTCCAGCCGCTTGAGGGCTTTTTTGTACGCAATGCCAAAAATCCAGGTCGAAACCTTTGACCGCCCGGCGAACGCAGCGCTGTGCGTCCACACCGCATACATGGTGTCGTTGACGACTTCCTCGGCAAGCTCACGGCGCTTCACCATGCGGGTCAGGAAATCCATCAGGCGGGCGTAGTAATGGCGGTAGAGGGTGTCGAACGCGCTGCGGTCGCCCTGCAGGATCGCATTCATCAGGAGGAGGTCGCGTTGCTCGGTGACGGCAGGCGCGACGCCGGCGGTATCGACAGAAACTGGTTCCATGTTTTGCCCTTTTCCTGCCGTTACGCGAAGAGTGAGTCACTAGAAGAGTGAGTCACTAGATGAGTTCCCGGACGCCGGCGTCGGGTTCATGTCGCGGCTGTGCGCCCTAACCGCGCAGTCCCAGCACGTCCTGCATGTCATAAAGGCCGGGGCCGCGCTCGGCCAACCACTTAGCGGCGCGAATGGCGCCACCCGCGAAGGTCGCCCGGCTCTGGGCATGGTGGGAGATTTCAACCCGTTCGCCGGCGCCGACAAACATCACCGTGTGGTCGCCCACAATTTCACCGGCCCGCACCGTGGCAAAGCCAATCGTTTTGCGATCCCGCGCGCCGGTAATCCCCTGCCGACCATACACCGCGCAATCTTTCAAATCGCGCCCAAGCACGTCCGCCACGATCTCGCCCATCCGCACCGCGGTGCCTGACGGCGCGTCCACCTTGTGCCGGTGGTGCGCTTCGACGATCTCGATGTCGACCTCGTCACCCAGTACCTGCGCCGCCAGTTCCAGCAATTTGAAGCAGAGGTTTACGCCCACGCTCATATTGGGCGCAAACACCACCCCGATGCGGGTTGCAGCGGCTTCAATCAGGCGACGTTGATCGCCAAAACCGGTGGTGCCAATGACGATGCGCCGACCGCTGGCCTCGCAGTCGGCGAGATGGGCGAGCGTGGCCGACGTGGTGGTGAAGTCGATGAGCACATCGAACTCGCGCTCGCGCAGTTGGGCGTCCGATTCGACTAGCACGTTGAGCGCGCCCACACCGGCCAGCAGCCCCACATCCTGCCCAAGAAACGGGGAATCTGCGGCCTCAAAGCCGGCCACCAGACTCACCCCATCGGTGGCTTTTGCCAACTCTACGAGTGTGCGCCCCATGCGGCCGGCAACTCCGGCAATTGCGATTTTGGCCATGTGGCGCTCCGAAAATCAGGGAAACTTCATGTCGTCAAAAAACTTCTTCACCCCGTCGAGCCAGGAACTGGCGCGCGGACTGTGCTTGCCGTTTTCGCCGGCCAGCGATTCGCCAAACTCGCGTAACAGTTCTTTCTGCGGACGGGTCAGGCTGACCGGCGTTTCGATCGTGACCCGGCAGATGAGGTCCCCGGTGACACCGCTACGCACCGAGCGCACGCCCTTGCCGCGGAGGCGGAACATCTTCCCGCTTTGCGTTTCGGCGGGAATTTTCAGCACCACGCGGCCATCGAGCGTTGGCACCTCCAGTTCGCCACCGAGTGCAGCGGTCACGAAATTGATCGGCACTTCGGATTTCAGGTCGTTGCCATCGCGCACGAAGATCGAATGGTCCCGCACCACCACGTTGACGTAGAGATCGCCACTCGGGCCACCGTTCTGCCCGGCTTCGCCTTCGCCTGAGAGCCTGATGCGGTCGCCGTTATCCACGCCCGCCGGCACCTTCACCGCAATCGTCTTGGTGCTGCGCGCTTTGCCGCTGCCACCGCAGTTGCCACACGGATCGCGCACTGATTTGCCACGACCGCGGCAGCTTGGGCAGGTCTGCTGAACGGAGAAGAACCCCTGCTGCATGCGAACCTGTCCCAGTCCGTTACAGGTGCCGCAGGTTTCCGGCGCGGACTTCGAGCGACTGCCGTGGCCGTCGCAGGTTTCGCAAGACACCAGCGTGGGAATGCGGATTTTGGCTTCCGTCCCTCGCACCGCTTCTTCGAGCGACATTTCCAGGTCGTAGCGCAGGTCGGAGCCGCGATAGGCGCGCGAACCGCCACGTCCGCCGCCACCGCCACCGCCAAAAATATCGCCAAATACCGAATCGAAAATATCGCCAAAACCGCCGGCCCCACCGCCGCCAGCGCCAGCCGAGGGGTCAACCCCGGCGTGACCGAACTGGTCATAGGCGGCCCGCTTGCGCTGGTCGCTCAGCACCTCGAAGGCTTCTTTTGCCTCCTTGAAATGCTCCTCGGCCTGGGTATCGCCGTCGTTGCGGTCCGGGTGGTATTTCATCGCCAGTCGCCGATAGGCCTTTTTGAGGTCGGCCTCCTCGGCGTCGCGCGCCACGCCCAGCACTTCGTAATAGTCTCGCTTCGCCATAAAACCCGCTTACCCCGAAAACGCAATTGCCCGCTAGCGGCTTACCGCTAGCAGGCTAAGCAACCGCCTGATGATGGTGTTGATGCCTTATTTGTCTTTGACTTCTTCGAAGTCAGCATCCACGACATTGTCGTCGTCCGCCGGCCGCGCTCCTGCACCGGCCGGCGCCTCGGCGCCACCCGCAGCCTGTTCGGCCTGATAGGCAGCCTGCGCGACTTTACCGGAAACTTCCGCGAGCTTCTTGGACTTGGCCTCAATGGCGTCCTTGTCGTCGCCACCAATCACGGTTTTCAGGTCATCAATGGCCGCCTCGATGGCCGCGCGGTCCGCCGCGTCCACCTTGTCGCCCAAATCGTCCAGTGATTTGCGGGCGCCGTGCATCAGCGCGTCTGCCTGATTGCGGGTGGTCACCAGCTCGTGGAACTTGCGGTCCTCATCGGCGTGGGCTTCAGCGTCGCGCACCATGCGCTGGATTTCTTCATCCGACAGCCCGCTGGAGGCCTTGATGACGATCGACTGCTGCTTGCTCGTGGCCTTGTCCTTCGCCGACACATTGAGAATGCCGTTGGCGTCGATGTCGAAGGTCACTTCAATTTGCGGCACGCCGCGCGGCGCGGGCGGGATGTCGGCCAAATCGAAACGGCCCAGCGACTTGTTGGCCGCCGCCTGTTCGCGTTCGCCCTGCAACACGTGCACGGTCACCGCGCCCTGGTTGTCGTCGGCGGTCGAGAAGGTCTGCGCAGCCTTGGTCGGAATGGTGGTGTTTTTCTCGATGAGCTTGGTCATCACGCCGCCCAGAGTCTCGATGCCGAGCGAAAGCGGGGTGACGTCCAGCAGCAACACGTCTTTCACATCGCCGCCCAGTACGCCGGCCTGAATGGCCGCGCCCACCGCCACGGCTTCGTCAGGATTGACGTCTTTCCGCGGTTCCTTGCCGAAGAAGTTCTTCACCACTTCCTGCACTTTGGGCATGCGGGTCTGACCGCCGACCAGAATCACGTCGTCGATGTCGCTGGCTTTAAGGCCGGCGTCCTTCAGCGCGATGCGGCAGGGCTCGATGGTGCGCGAGACGAGATCCTCGACCAGTGCTTCGAGCTTGGCGCGATTGATCTTGACGTTGAGATGCTTCGGCCCGGTCGCATCCGCCGTGATGTACGGCAGGTTGACGTCGGTCTGGGCGCTGGAAGACAGCTCGATCTTGGCTTTTTCCGCCGCTTCTTTCAGGCGCTGCAGGGCGAGCGGGTCGTTATGCAGGTCGATGCCCTGCTCTTTCTTGAATTCTCCGGCCAGAAACTCGATGAGCTTGAGGTCGAAGTCTTCGCCGCCGAGGAAGGTGTCGCCGTTGGTCGAGAGCACTTCGAACTGATGTTCGCCGTCGACTTCCGCGATTTCGATGATGGAAATATCGAAGGTGCCGCCGCCGAGGTCATAGACCGCAATCTTGGCGTCGCCTTCCTTTTTGTCCATGCCGAAGGCCAGCGCCGCCGCCGTGGGTTCGTTGATGATGCGTCGGACCTCAAGACCCGCGATGCGGCCGGCGTCCTTGGTGGCCTGACGCTGGGAGTCGTTGAAGTAAGCCGGCACCGTGATCACGGCTTCGGTCACTTCCTCGCCCAGATAGTCCTCGGCGGTCTTTTTCATTTTTTGCAGCACGCGCGCGGAGATTTCCGGCGGCGCCATGCGCTTGCCACGCACGTCGACCCAGGCGTCGCCGTTGTCGGCGCCCACGATCTTGTAGGGCACCATCTTGGCGTCGCGCTGCACGACGTCGTCCTTGAACTTGCGTCCAATCAAACGCTTCACCGCAAACAGGGTGTTGGTGGGGTTGGTGACCGCCTGCCGCTTGGCCGATTGGCCCACCAGCACTTCGTCATCGCTGGTAAACGCGATGATCGACGGGGTGGTGCGATTGCCTTCGCTGTTTTCGATGACCTTGGGGTTGCCGCCTTCAAGCACCGCCACGCAGGAATTGGTGGTGCCCAGGTCGATACCGATGATTTTTGCCATGTTGTGATGCCTCGAAATAAAAAGATGTTCGTTTAGCGGGTTGGCCCGCGCTTGAATTCAGAGATGGGGACAGGTCGCCCGTAACTCAAGAGCCGGCGGGCGCGTCGGGGGCTTTCGCCACCACCACCATTGCCGGCCGCACCAGACGCTCGCTCATGCGATAGCCTTTCTGGAGCACGCGGAGCACGGTGCCGGCTTCTGCCTCGTGACTCGGTTCCATCATCATGGCCTGATGCTGTTCGGGGTCGAAACGCACGCCCGTCTCGCCGATGGTCTGCACGCCGATGCGCGTCAGCGCCGCATCGAACATCTGCACGGTCATGGTCATGCCTTCGCGCAGACTGTTAACGTCGGTGGCGGCACCCGCCGCATCCAGCCCCAAATCCAGACTGTCCTTTACCGGCAGCAGCGCATCAACCAGCTTTTCGACGCCATATTTATGCGCAGACTCCACGTCGCGCTGGGCCCGTTTGCGGACGTTATCCAATTCGGCACGCGCCCGGAGCATTTCGTCGCGAAAGCGGTCGGCCTCGGCGCGCAGGCGCTCGATTTCGGCTTCCAGTTGCAGGCGGGGGTCTTCGGCGGATGTCGCCTCGGGCGCATCCGGTTCTTGATGATCAGTCACTCGGTCCTCCAGAGCAGGTACGCCGGCGGCCCCATCGCGGCCGCCTTTGAATCAGGCGGGACGGGTCGCTCGGCAAGGTAGAAAATTCGAATCGGTAGGGAGATGGGGACTGCTACAGGGAATTCAAGGCCGACCCCAACATTTTTGCGGTGAGGTCCACGATGGGGATCACGCGTTCGTAAGGCATACGGGTAGGACCGACAACGCCCAGCACCCCCATGGTCTCCCCCACCGGCCCGTAGGTGGAGGTGACAATGCTGCAACCATCAAAGGCCCGGTAGCCCG
>CANFVX010000071.1 GCA_947450495.1 Gammaproteobacteria bacterium | reverse complement strand
TCTGAGCGCGTTGGCGTTCCAGACGGATGACTGAGGAATAAAGCGATGGCCGAAGCAACAATCTACGTTCAACAGAATTCTCCGATGGCACTGCTGCGTCAGGCGGGGGTTCTGGTGGGCATCGCAGCGGCCGTTGCGCTGGGCGTTTATGTGGTGATGTGGTCGCGCACGCCGCACTTCACGATGCTGTATTCCGACCTTTCAGACCGCGATCTCACGCAGATTGTTGAGACCCTGAAAGCGGGTCAGATTCCCTATCGCGTAGAGCCTGGCGCGGGCTCAGTGCTGGTCGACGCCACCAAGGCCGACGATGCGCGCATGCAACTGGCGGCTGCGGGTCTGCCCAAGGGCAACTCGCGCGGCTTTGAAACCTTGAACGAAGAGCAGGCTTTCGGCACCAGCCAGTTCATGGAGAAGGCGCGCTATCAACACGCCATCGAGGGCGAACTGTCGCGGTCAATCGGACGCATTGATAACGTGCGTGGCGCGCGGGTGCATTTGGCGTTGCCGGCGGAGTCGGTGTTCAGTCGTGTTAAGCGCGAGCCCAGTGCCTCGGTGATTGTCGACCTGTTCGGTTCGCGACCCCTCGACCCCACCCAGGTGGCGGCGATTCAGCATCTGGTGTCTGCGAGCGTGCCCAGCCTGCCGTCGTCGCGCGTGACCGTTATCGATAGCCGCGGCAACTTGCTCACCGACGAACAGCGTGACGAAGGCATGGCCCTCACGACTCGTCGCTTCGACTACACGCACAAACTCGAGCAGTCCTATGCCGACCGCATTCAGGCAATTCTCACGCCTTTCGTGGGGCCCGATGGCGTGCGCGCGGAGGTCACTGCCGACCTTGATTTCACCGCGACGGAACAAACCCGCGAAAGCTTCAACCCCGACCTCCCCGCCATGCGGAGCGAACGCTCGCTGGAAGAAGAGCGCATTGGTGGAGGTCAGGGTGGGGTGCCGGGTGCGCTTTCCAATGCCCCTCCGGGAGACGCCTCGGCGCCCGAGCAGGCCACGCCACCGGCGACGCCGGCGCAACCGGGTGCGACGCCGGCCTCCGGTGCGCCCGCGCAGACTCAGGCCAAAACGGTAACGCCGACCACTAAGCGCAACGAAACCACGCGCAACTACGAAGTCGACCGCACGATTAGCCACACCCGTCATCAGCTCGGCACCATTCAACGGCTCTCCGTCGCGGTGGTGTTGCGTTTGCCGGCGCCGCCGCCGGCTGATCCAAACAAGAAAACGGATGACAAAGCCGCCGCCGCCCCGGCAGCACCTGCACCCGTGGATGTCACCCGGATGACCCAACTGGTCAAGGATGCCATTGGCTATGACGCCACCCGTGGCGACACGGTCAGCGTGACAACCACGACTTTCGTCGAGCCTGCGCTGCCGGAGGCGCTGCCGCCGCTGCCGATTTGGCAGCAGCCCTGGATGTGGGATGTGGGCAAGCAGGTGGCCGGCGGCCTGTTCGTATTGATCCTGTTCTTTGGCCTGTTACGCCCGGCGGTTAAATCCCTGATGGCCAAACCCACGGTGGCCAGCGCGCCGGCCGCCGGCGACGCGGCCGCGGGCAATCCGGCGCTGCCGGGACCCGGTGGTGAAGCCATGGCGGCGCTGCCCGGGCCCAAGCGGGATGAGTTGCAGACGCCTGGCGCACTGCATGAGAACATCGAGCAGTTGCAGCAGTTCGTATCGCAGGACCCGCGCGTCGCGGCGCAGGTCATCAAGGAATGGGTGGGAGCCGAATAAGCCATGCCGGATGAAAAGCTCAGTGGCGTCGACAAGGCGGCCATCTTCCTGATGACTTTGGGAGAATCGACTGCCGCGCAAATCATCAAACATCTGGGTCCCCGCGAAGTGCAGAAAATTGGCACAGCGATGGCCACCCTGCAAAACGTCTCCCGCGAGATGGTCAAGGTCTCCGTCGACGAATTTGTGGTCGACATGCAGAAGCAGACGCCGCTCGGCATCGGCAATGACGATTACATCCGCAAAGTGCTGACGGATGCGCTGGGCGAGGAAAAGGCCAAGAGCATGATCGACCGCATCCTCATTGGCGGTTCGACTAAAGGTCTTGAATCTCTGAAGTGGATGGACCCGCGTAGCGTGGCCGAACTCATCCGCTTCGAACACCCGCAAATCGTTGCCATCGTGTTGTCCTACCTCGACCCCGACCAAGCGGCCCAAGTGCTGTCATTACTCCCGGAAAATACGCGCGGCGACCTGATGATGCGGGTAGCAACGATGGACGGCGTGCAGCCCGCAGCCATGAAGGAGCTGAACGATATGCTGGAAATTCAGCTGCGCGGTGGCGCGCAGGGGCAGAATTCCGGGATGGGCGGGCTGAAGTGCGCGGCCAATATTCTGAACTTCGTGGACCGCAGCGCCGAGGCCAAGATTTCCGAAGTGATCTCCGAGCACGATCCGGAACTCGCAGGGCGCATTCAGGACCTCATGTTTACCTTCGATAATCTGAGCGAAGTCGACGACCGCGGCATTCAGACCCTGTTGCGCGAGGTGTCGTCAGACAATCTGGTGCTGGCGCTGAAAGGCGCCGACGAAAATATCAGGACCAAGATCTTCAAGAACATGTCGCAGCGCGCCGGCGACATGCTCAAGGAAGATCTGGAGACTCGTGGCCCCGTCAAACTGTCGGATGTGGAAGCTGCGCAGAAAGAAATCATCACTATCGCCCGCCGTTTGGCGGAAGAGGGACAAATCAATATGGGCGGTGCCGGCGGCGAGGCAATGGTCTAAATGGCTACCACACGCATTACTCCAGCAGAGATGGCGCTTGGTGCCGTCCGGTTTGCGCCACCGCATGTGCAGGGCCCGATCGCCGGCACCGAGAAAAGCCCTAATGAGCCGCCGCCGCCGCCAAGCCGGGAAGAAGTGGCCGCCGAACTGGCGCAACTGCGCAAGGAAGCCTACGCGACGGCTTTCCATCAGGGATACGAAGAAGGCTTGGCGCGAGGCATGCAGGAGGCGCGCGCTGTCGCGAGCCGGCTGGTCGGCGTGATGGACCATCTCGCGCAGCCCTTGGCCGAACTCGACGTCGGCGTGGTGGATGCCGTATCAGAACTCGCCGTGCTCATTGCGCGACACCTTGTCCGCCGCGAACTGCGCTTGAATCCAGGCGAGGTGGTCGGCGTGGTGCGGGAAACGATGCGCCATCTGCCGGTTGCCCCGCGTGCTGCCCGTATTCGATTGCATCCGGAGGATGCGGAACTCGTCCAGCAAGCGTTTGCGCTGGGCGACGATACGCGTAGCTGGCGGCTTGAGCCCGACCCTTTGATGACGCGCGGCGGCTGCATTGTCGAGACCGATGTCTCACGCATCGATGCGTCGGTGGAGTCCCGCTTGGCCGCGATCGCTTCGCGGATGCTGGGTGGCGACCGGGAGTCTGACCATGCTTGACGAGCGCACACCTGCCGAGCGGTGGTTACCGGGCCTCAAGACGCGCGCGGAGCGCCTGGACGAGCCGCCGCGCTTGATGGTGGAAGGCAAACTCACGCGGATGGTGGGCCTGACGCTCGAAGCCGTGGGTTGCGAGGCTGCCATTGGCGACCGTTGCGTAGTGATGAATCGTCTCGGTGGTCAGGTGGATACCGAAGTGGTGGGTTTTGACGGCGAAAGCCTGTTCCTGATGCCGACAGGTAACACACAGGGTCTGGCGCCGAATGCGCGAGTGATTCCTTATGGCGGGGCCGGCGAAATCGGGGTGGGTCCCGAACTGCTCGGACGGGTTATCGACGGCGGTGGCAATCCCATCGACGGCAAAGGCCCGCTCAATCTCACCGAACGCCAGTCTTTGGCCGGAAAGCCGCTCAATCCTCTGCAGCGGGGCACCATTCGCGAACCGATGGACGTTGGCGTGCGCTCTATCAACGCTTTGCTGACCGTGGGGCGCGGTCAGCGCATCGGCTTGTTTGCCGGCAGCGGTGTGGGCAAGAGCGTGTTGCTGGGGATGATGACGCGCTACGCCAAGGCGGACGTGATCGTGGTCGGGCTGGTGGGCGAGCGCGGTCGCGAAGTCAAAGAATTCATCGACGATATTCTGGGCCCCGAAGGTTTGGCGCGCGCGGTGGTCGTCGCCACGCCTGCCGATAATCCGCCGCTGATGCGGATGCACGGCGCGACGATCTCGACCGCCATTGCCGAATACTTCCGCGATCAGGGCATGCATGTGTTGCTCCTGATGGATTCGCTCACGCGCTATGCGCAGGCCCAGCGCGAAATCGCGCTAACAATTGGTGAGCCGCCCGCGACTCGCGGCTATCCGCCGTCGGTCTTCGCCCGCTTGCCGCAGTTGGTGGAACGCGCCGGCATGGGCGTTGGGGGGCGTGGTTCGATCACCGCGTTCTATACCGTGCTGGCTGAGGGCGACGACACCAACGATCCGGTCTCTGATAACGCGCGGGCGATTCTCGATGGACATATCGTGCTGTCGCGACGCCTTGCGGAGCGCGGCCAATATCCGGCCATCGACATTGAAGCCTCGATCAGTCGCGTGATGCATATGGTGACCACACCCGAACATCTGGCGCTGGCCAAGCAGTTCCGGCACTACTATTCGCTCTACGAGCAGAATCAGGATCTCTTCAACGTGGGCGCCTATCAGGCCGGGACTAATCCCGAACTCGACCGGGCGATCTCGATGCGTAATCTGCTTACCGCCTATATGCGCCAGGAACCCACTCAGGCCATTAATAGTCAGACGTCCATTGAGATGCTGGCGCAGATTTTCCCTAACGGCTGATACGCGGTCGCGCCTGGGTGAAGAAATCCAACCGTCTGCAACGAATTGCCGACCTCTCAGAAACCGCCGAGCAACTCGCCGCCCAGGCGCTGGCCCGGGCCAGCGAAGAAGTGGAGCGGTTAGAACGGCAGTTACGGGATCTGGAAAGCTACCGCGACGAATATCTGCGTCCGCTACGGGAGACCGGTGGTGATGGGCTAGGCGCCTATCAGGCCCAAAAACTCCGGTTGTTTGTGGGCAAAATTGAAGAAGCGCTTGCCTTGCTCCGCAAGAAGCGGGACTTGGCGGAGAAGCAGCGCGACCACGAGCGCCACCTGTGGATGGAACAGAAACGTCGCGCGCTCATGACCAACAAGGTTGCCGAGCGCGCGCGTGTCGAGGAAGAGGCGATGGCCGAGCGCGCCTTGCAGCGCGAGATCGACGATCGCCCGCGCCGCGTTTAGGCCGCAGCCCGCACCGGACGCTTTTTCTCCACCAGAATTTCGCGATAAACCCCGGTGCCGGCATTGCGTGCGCTGTGGGTGGCGGGTGCGCGCAGACCTTTATCATCCGCCGACACCAGATCATTGCCTTCAAGCCGGAGCGCGAAGGTGGCGCCGGTATAGGCATCGATGGTGCCCAGCGGTTTGTCGTCGGCATCAAAGACTTCCAGCGGCGTGCCTTCCAGCACATACCAGACATAGTCGTGCTCGTGGGTATGGCAGGGCGTAGTTTCCCCCGGCCCGAGCTCAAATTCCCAGACGATCACGTCGTCGTCTTCAAAAATTTTCCGTGAACCAACGTCACCTTTAGCGCTCATGCAGACTCTCCCGTGTTGCCGATCCGAGCCCAGCCTCCTTTGCCGAGCGTCGTGTCGAAATATTTTATGGTTTGCGCGAGTCCTTCGCGCAGCGGAATCGATGGCGCCCAGCCCATGGCTTCGCGCGCGAGTGAAATATCCGGGCAGCGCTGGCGTGGGTCGTCGCTGGGTAAAGGCAGGTAAGTGAGTGTCGAACGCGAGCCGGTCATTTCGATCACCATTTCCGCCAGTTCCCTGATGGTGAACTCGCCGGGATTACCCAGGTTAACCGGGCCGATGAATTCCCCCGGGGTTTCCATCAGCGCCATCAGGCCGTCGATCAGGTCATCCACAAAGCAGAACGAGCGGGTTTGCTGACCATCGCCGTACAGCGTGATGGGCTCGTTGCGCAGCGCTTGCATGATGAAATTCGAGACCACGCGACCGTCATTCGGATGCATGCGCGGGCCGTAGGTATTGAAGATGCGAGCAACCTTGATGTTCACCCGATGTTGGCGATGGTAGTCAAAGAACAGGGTCTCGGCGCAGCGCTTGCCTTCGTCGTAGCAGGAACGCAGGCCGATGGGATTGGTATGACCCCAGTAGTCTTCTCGCTGCGGATGCACTTCCGGATCGCCGTAGACCTCGCTGGTCGATGCTTGCAGGATGCGGGCGCCTACCCGTTTGGCCAGCCCCAGCATGTTGATCGCACCGTGCACGCTGGTTTTGACGGTCTGGACCGGATTGTGCTGGTAATGCACCGGCGACGCCGGGCACGCCAGATTGAAGATGTCGTCCACTTCGACGTACAGCGGAAACGTCACGTCGTGCCGGATCAGTTCAAAGAAGGGTTGGCCGATGAGCGCGGCGATATTGTCTTTGGAGCCGGTATAGAAGTTGTCGGCACAGAGCACATCGTGGCCGGCTTCAATCAGGCGCTCGCAAAGATGAGAGCCCAAAAAGCCTGCCCCGCCGGTCACCAACACGCGCCGGCGAGTTTTAACGAGATTGTCGCGGCCAGGGGAGTGTTGCATTGACGGACTTCGCTGATGGCACAGGGGTTGCAATTTAGCAGTCACGAACCCAAGCCGGAACCCACGACCATGCCCGACGCTATCGCCGCCAGTCCTCAAACGCCTTCGTCCTTAATGGAAAAAACCGCGTCCATGAAGCGAGAAAGCGCCGATTCGACCGGTTCTGGCGGCAAGGACTTTGCGGCGACGCTGGATTCTGTGCGCGAACAGAAGCGTGCTGATGCGGCAAATCAGGACCCTCAGGCGGCAAACAAAGACCCTCAGGCGGCAAATCAGGACGCTCAGGCGGCAAACAAAGACCCGCAAACAACGGCGTCCGACCCCGCGGCGGCAGATCTCGCGGCGGCCATGATGCCCATCGTCGCGCCCGAAGCGGCCGTGGCGCCGAAGTCGATGGCAGACACCGCGCAGGACGGCACGGACGACCCCGCGACGGCGGCCGGCGCGCTTGGGGCGCTCGGTTCAACGCTGACTGGCAGCACAGCGCCAGCCGCGACCTTGCCAACAAAGGCAGGCGAACTCGCAATGGCCCAGTTGCGTCCTGAGTCCCGCGCCGCGGCCCAGTGGTCGGGCGGTGCCGCCACTGCGCAGAGTCCGGCGAAAGCCACGCCTGGCGGACAGTCGGCAGCGGCGGCGCCAGAACAGTCGACCTCGGGCCTTGCCGACGCCGATGGTGAACTCCCTGACTTCAAATTGGCGTTGGCGGAGGCCGGCACCAAAACTCAGGACGCTTCAGTCGCATCCTCAGACGGCAAAGCTTCGGAACAGGCGGCTGTCACCAGCACCCCCGACCAGAACGCAGCGACCACCGCGACCCGCGAGCGCGATGCGCGGTCCGAAGTGCTGAAACTCGATACTCGCTTACCCATTCAGTCGCCGCGCTTTGGCGAAGGCTTCAGCCAGCAGGTGGTAGTGCTTGCCCAGCACGGGGTTCAGCAGGCCCAAATGACGATTAATCCGCCGGAACTCGGGCCGGTGGAGGTTCGCATCACCATTCAACACGACCAGGCGAGCGTCCAGATTGCCGCTGCCAGCGGCCTGGCCCGTGATGTGATTCACGACGCGCTGCCAAAACTCCGCGAAATGATGGACCAGTCCGGGGTTCGTCTGAATGACGCGGGCGTATTTGCGCAACTCCCGCAGCGCGAGCAGTCTGCATTTCAGTCTCCGCCGCAGCGGCAGGAGTGGTTGTTCAATGCGCCGGCCGGGCAGCGCTCACTGGCCAACGAGTCGAGCTTAATCCCGCGTCAGGCGCGCCGCGTGGGCTTGATTGACGCTTACGCCTGAGTTCGGCAGTCGCCGTCAAAGCACCGTCATGGAGACGGGTATTCAGCGCCAATCGCTCACGGAATCTTGTCATCTCTCCAGCTTTAAATTCTCAAGTCATTGAAATGGCTGGCATCCTGCTATTGGCCTAAGCCTTGCTAGAAGGCCTCCAAACGACTGGAGGTCTCTATGGCTACGTCCGCACCCGCAGAACAAGTCCCCGCCGCTGGGGGATCGAAAAAGAAACTGATTATTTTGATCGTGGTTGGCGCCCTGGTTTTGGTTGGCGGCGGCATCGGCGGCGCGATGTTCCTGATGAAGGGTAAGGAGGCCAAGGAGGCTTCCGCCAAACATAAGAAGGCCAAAGCCGAAGACGGCGAGGAGGCCGGCGACGAAGCCAAGTCAGAAGACGAAGCCGATGCCGAAGGCGACAAGAAGGAAGAGGGCGACGCCGAAGCCGAGGGCGAAGGTGAGGGCGAGGCTGCCGCCAAGGGTGAAGGCGAAGGCAAGGAAGGTCCGAAGTCTGCCTATGTCGAATTAAGCCCGCCGTTCGTCGTCAACTTCCAGGACGACAAAAAGCGCGCGCGTTTCCTCAAGGCTGAAATCAGCATCATGGCCAAGGCCCCTGCGGTGCAGGAGGCCATCACGCAAAATCTGCCGGCCGTGCGGAATAGTCTGGTAATGCTGCTGAGTCGGCAGGTTTACGAGCAGCTCATGACGCCAGAAGGTAAGGAAAAGCTGCGCACCGACGCGCTTGAAGAAGTGAAGGCGGTGCTGACCAAGGTCGCTGGCGCCAAGAAGGCCAAAGGCGTGAAGGACCTGTTCTTCTCCAGCCTTGTGATGCAGTAAGGCGCGGAACTGTCACCATGGCCAATAACGACCTGCTATCGCAAGACGAAATCGACGCCCTGCTCTCGGGCGTCGATAGCGGCGATATCGCCACTGACGGCGACGATGCGCTGGCGCCGGATGGTACCCGGCAATACGACTTCGCGTCTCAGGACCGCATCGTTCGCGGCCGGATGCCAACGCTCGAAATGATCAACGAGCGTTTCGCCCGCAATCTGCGCGTTCAATTGTTCAATATGCTGCGACGCTCGCCCGTCATTTCGGTCGAAGGCGTGCAGATGGTGAAGTTCGGCGAATACGTTCACTCGCTGCTGATGCCGTCCAATCTCAACGTCATCAAGATCAAACCCTTGCGCGGCTCCGGACTCATCGTTTGCAACCCGAAACTCGTGTTCTCGCTGGTCGACTGCTTTTTCGGCGGCGACGGGCGTTTTCACACGAAGATCGAGGGCCGTGATTTCACCGGCACCGAGATGCGCATCGTTCGCCGCCTGGTGGACATGTGTTTTGAATCCCTCTCCGAAGCGTGGGAGCCGGTGGTGCCGCTGACGTTCGAATACGTGGGCGCGGAAATCAATCCTCATTTCGCGAACATCGTGAGCCCCAGTGAAGTCGTGGTGGTTTCCACCTTCCATATCGACCTTGAAGGCGGCGCTGGCTATCTCCACGTCACGATGCCTTATTCGATGGTCGAGCCGATTCGCGATTTGCTGGACGCGGGCATTCAAAGTGATGTTGCCGAGAAAGACGCGCGCTGGAGCCATCTGCTCCAGGACGAAGTGAAGCTGGCCCAAATTGAGGTCAACACCACGCTAGCCACCGCTGAAATCACCGTGCGTGACGTGCTGGCATTTCGACCTGGCGATGTGCTTGGCATCGAGATGCCAGACGCGCTCGTCGCCTGCGTTGAAGATATTCCGATTTTCCGCGCGCGCTACGGCGTTTCGCGCGGTAACTACGCCCTGAAAGTCACTGAAATGTTGCGGCACTCTGATCTCACGCCGCGACACAAAGAGTTTGGAGTAATGCCATGAGTGGAACCGATACCTCCGATGAAGACGATTGGGCGGCCGCGCTCGCCGAGCAGCGCTCCGTTGAGGCGGGTTCTCGTGCCAGCCCGGCGCCTAATGCCTACGCAATTGCCGCTCCGGCCGAGATGGAGTCCTTTCAACCCACCAACGACAGTGGGGGCCAGATTGCCGATCTGGATTCAATTCTTGATATCCCGGTGATGATGTCGGTGGAAATTGGCAAGACCAAGCTCTCCATTCGCAACCTGCTGCAGTTAAACCAAGGCTCTGTTGTGGAACTTGATCGCATGGCCGGCGAGCCGCTGGATGTGTTGATCAACGGGACGCTGGTGGCGCATGGCGAAGTGGTTGTCGTTAACGAGAAGTTCGGCATCCGGCTTACCGACGTGGTCAGCGCGCAGGAACGCGTGAAGAAACTCCGCTAAGCGCTGATGAAAACCGCCGTCACTGGTCTTGTTGTTGTGATCCTGACCTGCGTGATGGGTGCATCGCTGGCGTGGGCCCAACCCACTCTGCCGACGCCCGCGCCGGGTCCGGTCGGCGCCGGACAACTGGTGCAAATTATTCTCGCACTTGGCTTGGTGTTGGCTTTGGTGGTGGCCCTGGGATGGGGTGCGCAGCGGCTCCGGCTGACTAAAGGCACCGCCGGACGTCATATCAAAATCGTCGACACGCTGGCGCTGGGCGCGCGTGAGCGCCTGATGTTGGTGGAAGTGGACGGCGAGCGAGTGCTGATAGGGATCGCCGGCGGTCGGCTCGAACGTCTGCATGCCATGAGCGCGCGCGATCCCGCAGGATTTTCCGAGGCCTTACGCGTCGCTGATGCGGCGCAGGAGCAAGCCCCATGAGAGCATTGCTCGTGGCTATCGTGTTGTTTGCGGTGTTCCCGGCGCAGGCTCAACAAGGGCTGGAAGCCCTGTCGGTGACGACCAACGCGAATGGCTCCCAGACCTATTCGCTGACCATCCAGGTGCTGCTGCTGATGACGGCGCTCACCTTGTTGCCATCGATCTTGCTGGCCATGACGGCTTTCACCCGGATCATCATCGTATTAGCGATCTTGCGTCAGGCGCTGGGCACCGCACAGACGCCATCCACCCAGATTCTTATCGCGCTCGCGCTGTTTATGACCGCCTTCATCATGACGCCGGTGATCGACCGGATTCATACCAACGCGATCACGCCCTACCTCGAAGAGAAGATTGGCTTTTCCGATGCGCTTGATAAAGCCCAAGTGCCGCTACGCGAGTTCATGCTGGCGCAAACGCGCGAGACCGACCTCAAGTTATTTGTAGAGATGGCCGGGCGAGGCGATATCACAGAGCCGGCTGCCACGCCGTTCACGGTCCTGGTGCCAGCCTTCATTACCAGCGAACTAAAGACCGGCTTCCAGATTGGATTCCTGATCTTTCTGCCTTTTTTGATTATCGATTTGGTGGTCGCCAGCGTGCTGATGTCGATGGGCATGATGATGCTCTCGCCGCTCATTATTTCGCTGCCGTTCAAACTCATGTTGTTTGTGCTCGTCGACGGTTGGGCCCTGATCGTGGGCAGCCTGGCTTCGAGTTTCTACGTTTAGTGCAGCCTGAGGCGATCGCTCATGACACCTGAATTTGTCGTCACCTTGGGCAAGGGAGCACTAGAGGTCACGCTCGTCATGATGGCGGTTTTGCTGCTGCCCGCGCTAGTGGTGGGTGTGGTGATCGGCGTGCTGCAGGCGGCCACCCAAATTAACGAAATGACGCTGAGCTTTATTCCCAAGTTGCTGGTCACCGCATTGGTCCTGGTGGTTGGCGGGCCTTACTTATTGGAGGTCCTCACCGATTACACCACGCAGATATTTGGAATGATTCCTTCGCTGGTGCATTGAGAAGCTACTGTGCTTGAAATCACCGACGCCGAACTGATGACCTGGCTAGGCGCCTGGCTGTGGCCCTTTATTCGCATTAGTACATTCGTGGTTACCGCTCCGGTGATTGGCACTCAGGCGTTGCCGCGTCGCGTTCGTCTGATTTTCGCCTTGGCACTCACCACCATCATCGCGCCATTGCACGCAGCGGCGATGCCGCACGTCGCGATCATGAGCGCGGCGGGCTTGGGTCTGGCGGTTCAGCAGGTTCTGATTGGCGGGATGCTGGGATTGGTCTTGCGGACTATTTTTCTCATTCTCGAATTTGCCGGCCAAATTTTGGCCCAACAAATGGGCCTCGGATTTGCGGCGATGGTGGACCCGGTGTCTGGCGCTCAGGTGCCGGTGGTGTCCCAGCTTTACATCATTCTGGCCACCCTGATGTTCTTTGCCTTCAACGCCCACTTGAAGTTAATTGAACTGATTTCTGACAGTTTCACGTTGATGCCGCCCGGTGGAAATATGCCTTCGTCTGCGGCGCTTTCTTACATCATTGATTGGACCGGGCAGATGCTGGGCGCCGGCATGCTGATGATGATGCCCGCGGTCGCTTCGCTCCTGATTGTGAATCTTTCCTTCGGCGTCATCGCGCGCTCCGCGCCGCAGTTCAATATTTTCTCCATCGGTTTCCCGGTAATGATTCTGTTTGGCGCGGTTGTCATGCTGTTGAGCATCGGGATCCTTGCGGGCCAGATGGAACAGATTTTCGCTGATGGCTTCGCGGCCGCTTACGAAACACTCCGCAGGCAATAGCCATGGCAGAGTCAGAAAGCGGAGCAGAACGCTCAGAAGAGGCTAGTGCCAAGCGGCTCAGTGAGGCGCGCGAACGCGGCGAGGTTCCTCGGTCGCGCGAACTCGGCACGATGCTGCTGTTAATGTCCGCGGCCGGCGTGCTCTGGGCTTCTTCCGACCGCTTTCTGGGTTCGATTCAATCGGCAATGCGCAACAACTTTCAGGTGGGGCGCGCGATCCGCATGAACGACGTTGAGATGACTCTGGCCTTACGCGAAGCCTTGTTGGCGATGCTGTC
>CANFVX010000070.1 GCA_947450495.1 Gammaproteobacteria bacterium | reverse complement strand
TAGGTAACACACGGCGGCGGCCAGCAGCATGCCCCAATGGGCGCGCGGCACCCCGAGCGGAATGCCGCGCAAGCGGGCCACCGTTAACAGCAACAGTCCGCCGCCGGAGAGCGACACGGCGCGGAAGGTCCACACCGATAGCTCGTGCATGGCGAGCGGAAAAAGGGGCCAGTTACAGCCCCAGATGAAAGTGAGCGCGACCAGCATCGCCAGTGCGCGCGGCGGTAGGGAATTCATGGTGTGCGGCGAGGACGCCCTAGTTGACGCGTCGGCCGCGGTCTTTCCAGTAAGGTTCGCGCAGTTCACGCCGCAGCACCTTGCCCGACGGATTGCGCGGCAGGGCGCTCACGAAATCGACGGACTTCGGCACCTTGTAGCCCGCAATGCGCGTGCGGGCGAAGGCAATGAGGTCTTCGACCGCCAGCGACTCGCCGGGCTTCACCACCACAATGGCTTTTACCGCTTCGCCCCACTTCTCGTCCGGCACGCCGATGACCGCCACATCCGCCACCGCCGGATGGCCGAACACCGCGTTCTCCACTTCCGCCGGATAGATGTTCTCGCCGCCGGAGACGATCATGTCTTTCACGCGGTCGTGGATGAAGAGATAGCCTTCGGCGTCCAGATAGCCCGCGTCGCCGGTATAAAACCAGCCGTCGCGGATGGCCTCGGCGGTCGCTTCCGCCCTGCCCCAATAGCCTTTCATCACTACGCCCGAGCGAATCACAACTTCACCCACGCTGCCGGTGGGCACGTCTGCGCCCTGCTCGTCCACCACCCGGATTTCAATACCGGGATAAGGCACCCCGCAGGCGCGGAGTTTGCCGAGCGCCGGATCATGGGCGGCGTCCGGCAGACAGGTCGCCGCGCCCACCGTTTCGGTCAGCCCGTACAGCTGGAAAAACTGACAGCCAAACACCGCACGAGCCTGCATCAGCAGGTCTTCGGCAATGGGCGATGCGCCGTAATAGAGGCGGCGCAAGGAGGAAAAATCGGTCTCCTTGACCTTCGGATGCTGGAGCATGAACAGCATCACCGCCGGCACGAAGAAGGCATTGTTAATGCCATAGCGCGGGATGAGGTCGAGAATTTGGGCAGGGTCGACTTCCTTCATGATGATGGCGGTACAACCCTGAGCCACCGCAATCACGCCCATGTTCACGCCGGCCACATGGAACACCGGCATGCAGGCTAGCGCGACCTCTCCCGCCTCAAAGTCGGCCCATTCGGCGGCCGCGGCGGCCTCAAAGAACGCGAAGTAATTGGCCGTCGACAGCTGCACGCCTTTGGGATGACCTGTCGTGCCGCTGGTGTAGAGCTGGATGACGTCGGCGTCGAGGGCAATCGGCAACTTGGGATCTACCGGCGCAAACGCCCCGCGCCAATCGTCGAAAGCCGGCCACTGCCCGGCACCACCGTCCATCCCCACCACTGCGCGCAGACTCGGGCACTGCGCACGGAGTTCATCAATCAGACCGTAGTACTCGGCGCCCACGAACAGCGTCTCGCAACGCGCGTCGTTGATGATGTAGACCAGCTCCGGCAGGGCCAGACGCCAGTTGGCGCTCACGGTTACCACGCCGGCCTTGAAGGCGCCGAAGAGGAGTTCGTAGAAGCGATCGGAGTTCTTGCCGAGATAGGCGAGCCGCGAATCGGGCTTCAGCCCAAGGGCGATGAGCCCCTTCGCCACCTGACTGGCGCGGGCGTCGAGTTCATCGAAGCGCGTTTCGCGCCCCTCAAACACCAGCGCCGTGGCATCGGGGCGCAAACGCGCCTGTTCGCGCGTGATGTCGGCCAGCGACTGCAGACGTTCCAGATCAAACACGATTCGCTCCCCGTCTCTTCATGTGCTGACGTCCAGTCAGGTTCATCACAACGTCCTGTTGTTGAGAACTCACCGCCGCGTGTCACGGCGGTGAGCGTGGCGCGCGCCTTACGGCGCGAGCGCTTCCAGCGCCGCCCAATCCGGACCCGGCTGGCCATCGGGGCGAATCGGCTGAATCACCACCTGATCGGCGCCGTGCTCGAAGTACTCGTTCAACTTGGCCTTGATAGTGGCGGCGTCGCCCCACAGCACCATGGCGTCCATCAGCCGATCGCTGCCGCCGTTCTGGTGGTCGGCTTCGGTGAAGCCCAGGCGATACCAGTTGTTGTAGTAGTTCGGCAGCGGCAGGTACGGGCCCAGCGCAGCGCGAGCGGCGGCGCGGGCGGCGACCGGATCGGTCGTGAGGCAGACTTTCTGTTCGCAAATCACCGCACCCTTGCCGCCCATGGAATCGCGCGACAGCTTGGCCTGCGGCGGGGTGATGTTGTACGGGAAAGCGCCCAGGGTGCGGTCGGCGGAGAGCTTCGACATATTCGGCCCCAGCGCGGCCAGCACCACCTGCTTGGCGGCGCTGTCGCGGCCCAGCGCCTTCCAGCTGGCATCCATCGCGTCCAGATAGTTGCGCATGGTCTTCACCGGTTGGCCATATTCGTGACCGCGCAAATCCGACACCAAAGGCGCGTGCGACACGCCCAGACCCAGCACAAAGCGGCCGCCGTAGAGATCGTTAAGGCTGTTGTGGCCCATCACCGAAGCGGACGGGTCGCGGGCGTAGATGTTGGCGATACCGCTCGCCACCACCAGATTCTTGCTGTGGCTGAGGAGGTAGCCGCCCAGCGCGAAGGTTTCGTAGTTGAAGGCTTCCGGATACCACAGTGTGGAGTAGCCCAAAGATTCGACCCGCCCGGCGAGTTCCGCCAGTTGGGCACCGTTCATGATGTCGGTAAAGGTAAAGACGCCGTATTTGCCGAATTGCATGCGGAAGCTCCTGTTAGTGTTCTGGGTTGTGATATCCGGGGCGCTAAGGTGCCAAATCAGTGCTGTCATTGCCACCGGCAGGTGGTTTGGCTTTGCGCGAGCGCTTTTTCGGCGCGGCTTTTGCCGCCCAGACGGCGGCCGCAGCCCCGGCGCGCTGTCCGGTCGCAAAACAGGCAGACAGCAAATAGCCGCCGGTCGGTGCTTCCCAGTCCAGCATCTCGCCGGCGCAAAAAATTCCGGGATGGCCGCTCAGCATGAGTTGCTCGTCCAGACCGGCAAACGCCACGCCGCCGGCCGTGCTAATCGCTTCGGCAATCGGTCGGGTGGCGTGGAGGGTGACCGGCAGGGCTTTGATCGCCGCCGCCAGCAGCGCCGGATTCGCGAGCGTTGATTTCGGTAGGACTTCACGCAGCAGCGCCGCTTTCACGCCCGTAATGGCCGCGCCGCGCCGAAGTTGCTCGGCGACTGAGCGCTTGCCGGCCTGAATGGCCAGCGCGCGATTCAGCGCGGCCAGCTCGGTGTCGGGCAGCAGGTCGAGTTCCAGGGTCGCCACCCCGCGCGCCTGCAGCGCCCGGCGCAGCCGACTCGACAGGGCATACACCAATGAGCCTTCCACGCCCGACTCGGTCACGATGAATTCACCCCGACGCGGTTTGGGCATGGACTCATCCCCTTTGCAGCGCGCCGCCACCGCCTTCAGAGGCTCGCCTGCAAAGTGCGTTTTGAAAAACTCGCTCCACTCGCATTCAAACCCGCAGTTGGCCGGCGCCAGCGGCGTGACGGCCACGCCGGCTGCCGATAGCGTCTCAACCCAACGTCCGTCGCTGCCGAGTTGCGGCCAACTGGCCCCGCCGAGCGCGAGCACGGTTGCACGCGCCGTCACCTGCGTGATGGCATCGCCGTGGGCAAATTGCAGCGCGTTTTTCTCGAAACCGAGCCAGCGATGACGCACAAAAAAACTGACGCCCTGCGCCCGCAGACGCTGCAGCCAACGCCGAAGCATCGGCGCGGACTTCATATCTTGCGGAAAGACGCGCCCCGAACTGCCCACGAAGGTGTCGATGCCCAGGCTTTGCGCAAAGGCGCGAAGTTGGTCAGGCGGATAGTCGTTGATGAGCGGCGCGAGAGCCGGCTGCGCGGCTTCGAAACGTCCGAGAAATGCCGGCAAGAGTTCGCTGTGCGTTAAATTGAGGCCGCCCTTCCCTGCCAGCAAAAACTTGCGGCCGACCGAGGGCATGGCGTCGAACACGGCGACTTTCGCGCCCGCGGCCGCTGCCGCGTCTGCCGCCATTAAACCGGCCGGGCCACCGCCCACTACCGCTACATCGAATTCTGGTTGAGAGGTTTTCAAGGCGGGCAGTGTCCAAGCGGCTGAAGAACGGTGGAGAATACGGCAAGCCACGGCCTAATCGGAGAACTCGCGTGATTCGTTTCAATCCATTCGTCTATAGCACTCTGGGCCGTCGCAGCGAATTGACGCGCGGCATGGCCGGCAAAGACCCGGTCCTGTTCCAGCGCATGCTGAGCGAAATTGCCAATTACGTGACGTTTGCCGACGAAGCGGGCTACGCCGGCTGGGGCCATCCCGAGCACCATCTGCAAATTGAAGGCTTCGAGGCCTCCAACGAACCCACCCTGATGGGCATGTGGGTGGGCCAGCACAGCAAGCGCCTGCGGGTGATTACCTGCGGGTTCGTGTCCACCGCCCACAATCCGCTGCGCACGGCAGAATCCATCGCCACCATGGACCACATGCTGCAAGGCCGCTTCGGCGTGGGTCTGGTGCGGGGTTACCAGTCGCGTTGGGTGGAGAACTTCAAGATTCGCCCGGACATCAGCCCGGTAGGGCCATGGAATAAAAACGAGGCCGAAGACCAGTACAACCGGGATTACTTCACCGAGTTTGTAGACGTGGTGGTGAAGGCGCTGACCCACGACACCTTCAGCCATCAGGGCCAGTTCTTTCAGTTCCCGCCGCCGAATTTTGTGAATCCGCATCCGCACGGCGTTTACACCCAGTACGGACGCGGCGTGGCGGCGGATATGCGCATCTCGGAAATCGGGATCGCGCCCCGTCCGTTCCAGACCCCGCATCCGCCGCTCTACGGCGGCTTCTCGGCCTCGCTGCGCACCGCGCGCTTCTGGGCCAAGTACCGGGGCAAGCCGATTGTGATGTCGTCGGACCTCGAGTTCTGCCGCCTGCTGTGGGAGGCCTATCGCGATGAAGCCGGCAAGTTCGGCTACACGCCGGCGCCCGGCGACGAAGCGGCCTGGGGCGGGCTGATGATCTGCGCCAAAACCGACGCCGAGGCCGAAGCGCTCGCGGAAGACATGCGCTGGTTCTGGGAGCAGTGGGCGGCGCCGTTTGGTCAGGGCGCGGTCAACATGATGTTTGGCTCGCCGGACACCCTCTCCCGCCAGATTGAAGCCGCCGCGAAGGCGGTGCCCATCAACGAGTGCTTTCTGATCGTGCCGCAGGGGATCCACGACCGGGGGCAGGTACTGAATTCACTGGAACTCTTCGCCACCAAAGTCATGCCGCGCTTTCAGTAAGCGCCGCGACGAACCTTCAGGACAGACTCGCTTCCAGCATTTTTTTGCGCGCCCGCCAGTCGGGCAGCACGGCTTCCAGCAGGCCATAAAACCCTTTGCCGTGACCGCTGTAGCGCAGGTGACAAAGCTCGTGCACCACCACGTATTCAATGGCGGCCAGCGGCGCGTGGATCAGTAAAAGATTCAGCGTCATGCCGGTGCGCGGCGAGAGACTGCCCCAACGGGACCGCATCGCGCGGATTTTGAGCGGGGGACGGGGATAGCGCTGAAAACGCGGATGCCCATGCCACTGGTCAACCAGGCGCTCAAACAGCTGCCGGGCTTCGCCGCGATACCAGTCGAGCAAGGCGCGGCCCACGGCCGCATCGTCTCTGGCGTGGCGCCCCCGAAGTTCAAGCACATCGGCGTGAAAACGCAGCCCGCTCGCCGCCTCGGGCAGCAGACGCAGTTCGAACGGCAACCCAAGACGGCAATGGCGCTGCGCGGTATTGGCGGGCTCGAGTCTCGGGCGCGGCGCCCGGGTCTGGAAATGCGATAGCTGGCGGGCAATCCACTCGCGACGGCTGGCGAGAAACTGGTGAATGACCGATTCCGGGCAACGCAGCGGCGCGCGCAGGATGACCCGCAGGTCGGGGTGGACTTCGATGCTGACGGTGCGCCGAGCGCTGCGCCGAATTTCAATCGCGGGCGCGGGCGGACTTAACTCAAACTGCAGCTGCTCGTTCATCACCCGCCGGCGCGTGTCTCAAAAATCGAGGTCACAGACGTTGAGGTCTTTGGCCTGGGTGGCGGCCAGGAATGGCAACGCGTCGACCAGCGCCGAAAGCGAGCTGCCGCAGTCCTGCAGCTTCTGGATCTCGGGCGAGTTCACCAGCGTGCGGGCGTGGGTCAGGGCCAGGTTCTGTGCGTCGTCGCGCAGTCCATCGGTACACATTGCCCGCACTTCGTCGCCCATTTGCCGCGCCTGCGCCTGCAGTTTCTCCATGGACTTGGGATCGAGCTGCGCAAAGCAGGCCTGCAGACGCTGGGCTTCGGCGCGCAGGAGTTCAAGCTGACTGGGATGGAGCGCCGCCTGCCCCATGAGGTCGCGGAGCTGTTGCAGGTCGGGCGAGATGCTTTGCGCACCCACGCCCGGCACGATGAGCGCGAGGGACAAGGCCAAACTTATCTTCCAGCGAATCGTCATCATGCTTGCTCCTGTTCGCGCGAACACCGGCAATGGCGGTTTGCGCTGTTAGAATCCGGCTTCAACTTTTACCGGAGCTTCATCATGTCGGAATTGAACAACGTTAGCGTGACCAAGAAGAGCAATGTCTACTTCGACGGCAAATGCATCAGTCACACGGTAGTGCTGGCCGACGGCACCCGCAAAACCGTCGGCGTCATCTTCCCCAGCCAGCTCACTTTCAACACCGGCGCGCCGGAGCGCATGGAAGTGGTGGGCGGTCGCTGCAAGATCCGTCTGGCCGGCGCCAGCGACTGGCAGACCTACGATGCGGGCACCGAGTTCAGCGTGCCGGGCAACAGCAGCTTCGACATCGAAACCCTCGAGATGCTGGACTACGTTTGCCACTTCGAATGAGGTTTCAGGCTGCCGGCGCCTGAGAGGCCGGCAGCTATTCCCTGAGCGGAACGATTATTCCTTTTCCTGATACTTCTCGTGGCAGCCTTTGCAGGCCTTCACGGTATCCATAAAAGCCGCGCGCGTGGCGGCCTCGTCGGTGCCGCCGGACACTTCGGCGAGTTTGACGACGGCTTTCACCATCGTGTCATTGCGCTGCTCGAAATCTTTGAGGTTGTCCCACAGCTCGGCCTTGGCGTGCGACTTGGCCTTGGCGGTCTCCGGCGTAAAGCCTTCGTACGCCATCGGCGCCAGTTGCGCGGCGCGGGCGGCCAGAAAGGCCACTTTCTTTTGATTCCAGGGCAACTCGCCCTTGATCATCGTGCCGATGGCGCCGATGTTCCAGGACAGACCAATCATCATGCCCTGACGGTATTCAACGACGTTTTCTGCCGTCAATGCGCCACCCACGGCGCTAAAGGTCCCGACGGCCAGCGCCAGTGCGAGACCCATTTTTTGTAGTTTTTTCATCCGAATTGCTCCGTTGTTGTTGGGACTCTGCTTAAAGCGGCGCTCTGAGGTTGAGGATGCCGAACACGATCAGCGCCGCGCACAGAAGCAAGACCAGCGCCCGCCACCGACTCACCCACGCCGGCACCGGCACGGCCGGCAGGTGAGCCTGATAGCCGCTCAGCATGGCGCTGACCAAACGCTCGCCCTTGCGCAGACGATGCCAGAGGATAGCCGCGATATGGATGCCAACCAACCCGCCCAGCACCCCGAAGTTAAATTCATGGATGCCGGTCAGGCGGTCGCTCAGGGCTTTGCTCACCAGCGGATAGAGTGGGCCTTCCCACATGATGTCATCGTTGGCGAAGAGACCCGTCGCGGTTTGTACTAACAACACAACGAGCAGCGCCAGCACCATCCAGCCGGCCACCGGGTTGTGACCCAGCACCGGCATGGCGGCGGGCGAAAATAATTCAGGCAGGGTTTTGAAGACCGTTTGCGGGCCGCGCAGGAACTGTTTGAAGCGTGCGTAGTGACTGCCCCAAAAGCCCCACAGCACCCGAAAAATCACCAGCGTGAGAATCGCGTAGCCCGACCAGAAGTGATACTTCAACCACATCTCGCCCTGCTCGCCGCTCCACCAGGAAAACCCCACCAGAGCGACCAGCGCCCAGTGGAAGAGTCGAACGGGCAGGTCCCACACCGGGGTTTTGGCGATATTCATGGCCGGAGTATAGATCCATCAAACGCGCCGGTGCGATCAAGCGCCGCCAGTCCCTTGCCGTAGCGCAAGCGAACCTAAACAGGCACATTACGGGCATAACAACACGGTCGACCCAGCGGGGCACGACCCGCCAGCGGGGAGACTCATGACGCAATCTCAATCCGGCGCGAGCGCCGAAATCACGCGCGGCTGGCTGCCCTTGCTGGCGGCCACACTCGGGTGCGGCGCCGGTGCCTCGTCGCTGGTGTTCTATAGCCTAGGGGTGTTTGTTACACCGCTTGAAGCCGCCTTTGGCTGGACGCGCGGTCAGGTCACTTCGGCCATGCTCTATTCCAGCGCCGGGCTGATTCTGGCCGGCCCCCTGCTGGGCTGGCTGATCGATCGCTTTGGCGAGCGCCGCATCGCGTTGATCTCTATTCCCGGTTTTGCGCTGGTGCTCTGGTCGCTCAGCGCGATGAACGGCCAACTGCCGCTCTTCTATGCCTGCTTCTTCATGGCCGCGGTGCTGGGTTGCGGCACCACGCCGATTTTGCACACCCGCGCGATAGCCGCCCGCTTCGAAAAGGCACGCGGCCTCGCGTTGGGCATCACACTCGCCGGTCCCGGCACTGCCGCTTTGTTCCTGCCCCCGTTTTTGACCGCCCAGATTGCCGCCCACGACTGGCGCCATGGGTTTGTCCTGCTGACGCTGATGGCCTTAAGCCCCTGGCTGGTCGTGGCGTTCGGCTTCTCTTCCGGCCCGCGTCATGCCGGCGCGGCGCCGGTGAATCCCAACGACCATGGCCGGCGCGAAGCGCTGCGCAGCCGGGTTTTCTGGACCTTGGCCGCGTGTTTTATCGTGGTGGCGGCCGGTGCTTCTGCGCTGGTGGTGCACATCGTGCCGATGTTGCGCGATGCCGGGCTTGATGCCGCCGCCGCTGCGCGCGTGGCGTCCGTCATCGGGATTGGCATCATCCTGGGCCGCCTGCTCATTGGTTGGCTGATCGACCGCGTGTTCGCGCCGCGCGTAGCCGCCGTTATTTTTAGCATCGCCGCCGGCGGCTGTTTGCTGCTGGCTTACGGCGGAGCCGAACACGCGCGACCGGCGGCGTTCATGATTGGGTTTGCGCTGGGCGCGGAGGTCGACCTCATGGCCTATCTGGTCTCGCGCTATTTCGGCCTGCGCCACTACGGGTTTCTTTACGGCAGCATCTACGCCGGTTTTTGGGTCGGGATCGCCGGTGGTCCAGCACTCGCTGGCCGACTCTTCGATCAGTTGGGCAACTATGCGCTGACGCTGCTGATCCTCTGCGGGCTGTTTCTGGTGGGGGCGGTCTGCGCGCTGTCGCTGCCGCGATTTACCTCCCGTCAGCAAGCCTCTTAAGCCCCGACCCCGGCGCGCTCACGGCGCGCCTCGGACTGCCATGCACCGCATTCATCTCAAACTCATCGCGATGGCCGTGTTCTGGGCAAGCTCTTATCCGCTCGGCCGGCATCTCGCGCAGTTTCATGTGCCCGCCGTCGTCGCGGGTTTGCGCCTCGCGTTTGCGACCAGCTTTCTGCTGATGCTGGCGCTGGCCAGCGGTCAGTTGCGGCAAGCATTCAATGCGCGGGTGGTCGCGCATTTTGCGTTGCTGGGGGCGACGGGGTTTTGCGTCCATAACCTGCTGATGATGGTTGCCCTGCAGTTCACACAGGCCAATACCGGCGCGGTGATCAACGGCGGGATCCCGCTGATGGTCGTGTTGCTCGATTTTCTGATTTTCCGGCGGCGCATTCCGGCGCTAGGTTTGGTCGGGGTGTTGATGGGCTGCCTCGGCACCGCGGTCGTGGTGACCCACGGCGATGTGCTGGCGGCCTTCGCCCATGGCATCGGGCGCGGCGAAACCCTGTTCCTGATCGCCATCAGCGGCTGGGCGATTTATTCCATTGCCGGGCGCCCGCTGTTTGCGCTGATGCCACCGCTGGCGGTCACCACCTACGCCTGTCTGGCGGGCCTGATTCTGATGTCGCCGATCACGCTGTCGCAGTGGGCCGAGGCCGCGCCGCTGCGCGACGACTGGCGGCTGGTGCTGATGATTGGCGTGCAGGCCTTGTTCAGTATGTCGCTGGGATTTGTGTGGTACTTCGAAGGCGTCAAGGCGATCGGCGCCATGAACACTTCGATGTACGCCAATCTGGTACCGGTGGTAGCGATTGGCCTCTCAGCCGCGACGCTGGGTGAACGGCCCGACGGGTCGCTGCTGATCGGCGCGGGGCTGGTGATTGGTGGTTTGCTGGTGGTGAATCGCGCGCAGTCGCGGCTCGACAAACCTTAAGCCGCGACTTCCGCCGCCTGCTCGTCTTCAGGCAAAAAGCCGCCGGCCTGCATCGCCCACATCCGCGCATAGTGACCGTCGCTGGCGAGCAGTTCGGCCGGACTGCCGTCTTCGATGATTTCGCCGTGATGGAACACCACAATGCGATCGAGTCGCGCCAGCGTGGACAGCCGATGCGCCACCACCAACACCGTCTTGCCTTGCATGAGTTCGGCCAGGCTGTTCTGGATATGCCGCTCGGTGACGGAATCGAGCGCGCTGGTGGCTTCGTCGAGCAACAGGATGGGCGCGTCCTTCAAGATGGCCCGCGCCAGCGCAATGCGTTGCCGCTGGCCGCCGGAGAGCTTCACGCCGCGCTCGCCCACCAGGGAGTCGTAGCCGTCTTCGGTTTCCAGAATGAAGTCGTGCGCGTGGGCCTTGCTGGCTGCGGCAATCACTTCGTCGTCGCTCGCGTCCAGTCGTCCGTAGCGGATGTTTTCCATCAGCGAGCGATGAAACAGCATCGGGTCTTGCGGAATCATGGCAATCGCACGCCGCAGGCTTTCCTGTGTCGCCTGCGCGATGTCCTGTCCGTCGATGCGGATTGCGCCGCCCTGGGGTTCATAGAGTCGGAGCAGGAGATTCAGCAAGGTGCTCTTGCCGCTGCCCGAGTAACCCACGAAGCCCACTTTCTGCCCACCGGGAATGTGCAAATTGAGTTGGCGGAACACCGGCCTGTTTTCGACGTAAGCGAAGTTGAGTTGGGCAATATCGATGGCGCCGGCCGTGGCGCGGAGGTCTTGCGCCTCGGCCCGATCGAGCACCTCGTGGGGTCGCACAATCATGCCCACGCCGTCGCTCACGTTGCCGAGATATTCAAAGAAATCGAGAAATTTACGAGACAGTCCGCGCGCCTGTTCAATCAGCAGAAGCGACAAACTGGCCGCCATCGCGAATTCGCCGGCCGTCATCCGTCCTTCGCTCCAGAGCTGGATGGCGTAGGCCACCATGCCCAGCATGAGTCCCATCGCCGCAGTGAACTGGAACCAGCGAATGGCTTCCATAAACCAGAACACCCGCCGCGCACGGCCCACTTCAAAGTCGAGAAAGCCTTCCAGGTATTGGCGCTCGAAGTCGCGCCGGGCGAAGAGCTTGGCGTTCATGATGTTGGTGACCGAATCCACAATCTTGCCGCTCACCAGACTGCGCGCGGCGGCGTAATCGCGCGCCAGACGGCGGGCTCTCAAGGACAGGCCGAAGGAAATACCCACGTAGCCCGTGACCCACGCGCCAAGCACGCCGGCAAGGCCGGTATCGACGTTTGCCAGCACCCAGAGCGAGGCCCCAAAACTTACAATGAGCGGCCAGAAATCAAACAGCATCGTCCAGAGCACCTGCGCCGATCCCATCGAGGTCTCGGCGATGCGATTGGCCAGCGAGCCGGCGAAGTTGCCGAGGAAGTAACGCTGGGAGTGATGCTGGAGGTAAGTGAAGAGATCGCGCCGAATCCGCCGGCGCAGCGCCGGCCCCATCAAGACCAGCACCGTACCGCTGGCGCGCGACGACAACAGAATGCCGAGATTAAGCCCGGCAAAGAGCCACAGCGATGGCGTGACCGCTGGCCACACCGGTGCACCTGCCGCGAGCGCCGCGTTCACGGCGTCCATGATGTGACGAATGGCCCAGGGCAGCAGGATATTGCACAGGGACTGGCCGGTTTCGAAGAGCAGACAACCCAACACCGCCGGCAGATAAAAGCCCACGAAATGCAGGACAAATCTGAACGGCGTGCTGGGCAGCGTGGGCGCGGCGCTGATGGGGTGCTGTGAGGCGGACTGCATGAGGGGCCGCACTCTACCTTGTTACCCCTCGCTTGGCATGCCCGCTAAACGAAGCGCTGCCTTCGAAGCTTAGCGGGCTGCAGAACTTAGAACGAGATCCCGAGCACGCTCGACAAATCGGCTATCGCCTGCGCTTCGCCGGTGACCTTAATCGTCGTCATGCCGATGGTCTTGGCCGGTTTGAGATTGACCCCAAGGTCGTCGAGATACACCACCTCGTGCGGCGCGACGTTCATGCGCTCGCAGGCATAGCTGTAAATGCGGGGGTCGGGTTTACGCATACCAATCTTGCTCGACTCGATCACCTGATGAAACATCGTCATCACTTCGGCCACCTGTGCCGCGCGCGTCGGCGTGCCCCACATGCCCGGCCCTTCGCCCATGTTCACGTTGTTGGTGAGACAGCACACGTGAAAGTCCTGCTTGCAGCGATTCAGCACCTCCACCATGCGCGGCCGCACGTCGCCGCCCAGCAGATCGAGCACCGCCCTGCCCTTCACCGCGTGGCCCAGCGCCCGCGATTCTTCTTCAAACAAACGGTCGAATTCCTCCAGCGACACCTGGCTCGATTCAAACAGCGCCCAG
>CANFVX010000069.1 GCA_947450495.1 Gammaproteobacteria bacterium | reverse complement strand
CGCAGCGGTGTCGCATCAGGCACTGAACTGGGCGCCGCCTTTGAGGCACAGTTCCCGCAGCTGGCCGCGCTCACCGGGGCCAGCGCCGCTGCGCTATTTGTGGGCAACCAGCCACAGGTTTGGGGGCCGGGGCCGGCGGGCGAGACCCTGACGGCCATCCATGACTGGTGTCTCAAGCATCAAGCCGAGCCGGTATTCGCGCTCGATGACCTGCCGGCGCAGACCGGTCTCGGCAGCCTGCCTTCTAGCTGTGGCGTGCTGGGGGTCAGCGTGCGGGCCAAGCAGATGAACAGCGCGCTGGTGAATCTCTATCTTTTCCGCCCGGAGGAAGCCGGCGAGATCGCATGGGCCGGTAACCCAAACAAGCCGGTGGAGCAGGCTGGCGACGGACAAAAGCTTTCGCCACGGAGTTCGTTCGATAAATGGGTGGAAGTGCGCAACGGTCACTCGCGGGCGTGGGATGAAGATGCCCGTTTCGTCGGTCAGCAGTTGCGCGAACTCTTGTCGGCAAGTCTCTGAGCGTTAGGGCGCTGCCGGCGATGACTACGGAAATGGATGGCGCGACCTTGCAGCGCGCGCTCCGGGCTCAGCTTGGGGCAGTTGTGCGTTACCGCAGCAGGCTGGTTGAGGGCCGTGCCGAGGACGCTCTGGACGGCGACTGCGAGGCAGTGACCGGGCGGGGCGCCGAGGCCTTCGCTGGGCCCGAGGCGCTGCGTCTGGAGCAACTGCTGTTTCCCGGCGACGCCGCCCGCGTGCGCCGTGAGCGCGACCTCCAGCTTAAAAAATCCGCCGACTACAGCCTGCAGTACCGCCTGGTACGACCCGATGGCACGCAGGTTTGGGTGCGCGATACGGGCACGCAGCAGGTGTTGGAGGATGGCACGGTGCTGCGCGAAGGCCTGCTGGCCGACATCACCGCTCCCCGCGAACTGGCCCAGCGCGCCGGTCGGCTGGAACAGGAACTGGAAAACACCCGCGCGCAGTTGACCGCGATCAGCGACGGCACCGACGCTCACTTGATGGTGCTCGACGGCGAGGCCGCCGTCTTTCTGGTCAACCGCTCATGGCTGGAGTACGACGCCAGTCGCGGTTTGCCCCACGCATCGCGCGAGGCGTGGGTCGGCCACAATTTCCTCGAACTGATAGCACAGCGAGCAGATCCGGCTTTGGGTGGTGCAGAAATGGCAACGGCTGTGCGCGATATTCAGGCCGCCGCCCGCAACGCCGCGCGGGTGACGGTGGTGGTGCCCTTGCAGTGGGAAACCCACTACTTCGTGCTCACCGCAACGCGCTTGCACGGCGACTTCAACGGGGTGCTGGTGGTGCGTCAGAACGTCACCGACCTCAAGCGCGCCGAACTTGCGGTGATGGAGCAGCAGACCTTCCTGCATTCCATTCTGGATTCGTCCCGCCATCTCGGTGTGGTGGGCATTAATCAGGAGCAGCGAGTCGCGCTGTTCAACCCGGCCGTCAGCGCAATTTTCGGCACGCCGCCGCCGGCGGTGCTGGGGCGGCCTCTCGAGGTTCTGCAGCAACTGTTGCCGGCGGACGCTGTGTGGTGCCGCCAGACCGCCGCCGCACTTGAAGCCCGCGAGGACAGCCTGTTTGAAGCAGGCGACTTCCCGGGTGCACCGGACCGCCTGTTCGAGAACCGGTTGACGCAGGTGGAAGCGCCGGATGGCACCGCGCTCGGTAGCGTCATGCTCCTGCGCGACATCACTGACGAGCGTGCCTACGCCACCCGCATGCAGCGCCTGAACGAGGAACTGGAGCAGCGCGTCCAGGCCCGCACCCGCGAGCTAGAAATCGCGAAGGAGCAGGCGGAGGCCGCGAGCCGCGCCAAGTCGACCTTCCTCTCCAACATGAGCCACGAAATTCGCACCCCCATGAACGCCGTGATTGGCATGACCGATCTGGTGCTGGAAACCGCGCTCGACCAGCAGCAGCTCAAGCTGCTGCGCTCGGTCTCGACGTCGGCCAAGTCGCTGCTGTCCATCCTCAACGACATTCTGGACGTCTCCAAGCTTGAGTCAGGCAAGATGGAGCTGGAGCGGATTCCGTTCAGCATTTCGGGGTTGCTGACCGACGTTGGCGAGATGATGGGCGTGAACGCGCGTCGCAAGGGACTTTCTATCGAATTGCACCTCGACGAACGCACGCCTGCCGTGCTTTTGGGCGACCCGACCAAGCTGCGACAGATCATCGTCAATCTCATCGGCAACGCTATCAAGTTCACCGAGAAGGGCAGCGTGACCCTGGACCTTAAGCCGGCGGACGGCCTCGACGAATATCACTTCTCGGTGATCGATACCGGCATCGGCATTGCCGCCTCCGCGTTGCCCAAAATCTTTGAGCGCTTCTCGCAGGCCGACGAATCCACCACGCGCCGCTTTGGCGGCACCGGCCTCGGCACGGCAATCAGTAAAGGCATCGTGGAGGAGATGGGCGGACACATCTGGGTGGAAAGTCAGGAAGGCGTGGGCAGCAACTTCCAGTTCGTGGTGCGCCTGCCGGTGGCGGAAGGCGTGGACGAAGCCGAATTCCTGACCGACAAACTGCGGCAGAGCGGTCGCTGGACCCGTCCGCTCAAGGTGCTCTACGCCGAAGACCTCGAACTCAACCAACAGCTGGTCCAGCTGCGGTTCACCCAGCGCAAGCACCAGGTAGACATCGCGGAGAACGGGCGCGTGGCGGTGGAAATGTACGTGGCCGGCCACTATGACCTCGTGCTCATGGATGCCCATATGCCGGTAATGAACGGCCTCGACGCCATCCGCGAAATCCGTCGTATCGAGCAGGGCACCGGTAAACACGTGCCGATCATCATGCTGACCGCCAGTGTGCAGCAGAGTGACCGCGACCTCTGTTTGGCGGCGGGTGCCGACGATTTCGCCTGGAAGCCGATCGAGTTCGATGTGCTCTACGACAAAATCGCCCACTTCTTCGAATCTTTCGCCCACGCTGCCACGGTGCTGGAAACCAGTAATCCCTCGCTCGAACATCTGCCCCTGACGCTGATCGACGTTCAGCAGGGCTTGGAACTGTGGGGCGATTCCGGGATTTTCCGCAGCGCCCTGCTGAAAATGGGGCGCGACTACGGCGATTGCGCGCCGCGCACGACGGCCTTTTGCAAGGCCGGTGAGTGGCAGGCGGCGAGAGAGTTTCTACACGCCTTCAAGGGCGTGGCCGGCAATCTCAGGGTCCGCGAATTGCCCGCAATCGCCAACGAGCTCGAAAACGAGGTCAAGCTCGGTGGGCCAGTGAGTGAGGTGTTGCTGGTGCGGCTCGCCGAAAGAATGCGCGAACTGCAGGAAGAACTGCAGCAGATCGAACGTCTCACCGGCCCCGATGGACAAAATGCTCCTGCGGCGCTCGATATCCCGGCGGTGATGGATTTGCTCAAGCGCCTGCTTGAACAACTCGATACCGCCGCGCTGGACGATGACACCATCGGCGCCTTGCGCGGCCATCTTGGCCCCGAGCGATTTGCGCCAATCGAGATCCAGCTGGAGTCTTTCGAGCTCGGGCTGGCTGCCGATGCAGCCCGCTCGCTGCTCACCGCGCTGGCGGCGCCTGCGGCCACCATCCGCGCGGAGGGCTCCGCCGTTGTTCCGCTGCTGCGCCGCCTGATGCTGGCGCTTGAAGACTCGCAGATGGACGAAGACGCGCTCGCCGACCTGCGCGGCCTGCTTGACCCCGGCAGCTTTGCCCGGCTCGAGGAGTCGGTGGATGCGTTCGAATTCCCCACCGCCATCGCCATGACCAATACCCTCATTAGGCAATACGAAAATACCCATGACTGAGACGACGCGCGCAAAAATACTGGTGGTGGACGACGAGCCGGCAAATCTCAATTTGATGCGGCAAATCCTCAAAAACGACTACGACCTGGCGTTCGCCAAGTCGGGCGCCGATGCGTTTGCCAATCTCCAGAAACAGGTGCCCGACCTCGTTCTGCTCGACGTCATGATGCCGGGCATGGATGGCTATGAGGTGTGCGAGAAGATCAAGGCCGATCCGCGCGTCAGCGAGGTGCCGGTGATTTTCTGCACCGCCATGACGGAAGAGGGTGATGAAGTGCGTGGCTTCAAGCTGGGCGCGGCGGACTATCTCACCAAGCCCGTGCGTCCGGCGGTGGTGCTGGCCCGCGTGCGGACCCATCTGGCTTTGGCCGATCAGCACCGGGCAACCCGTGAGGAAGTGCGTCGGGCGCACAAGGACCTTTCAGAATCCCGGCTCAATGCCCTGTTGATGCTGGGTAAGGCCGCTGAGTTCAAGGACAACGATACCGGGCTGCACGTGGTGCGGATGTCGCAGTATTCGCGCCTGCTGGCCGAGGCCTGCGGTTGGAACGAGGAGGCCTGCGAACTCTTGCTGAACGCCGCCCCCATGCACGACGTGGGAAAAATTTCCACGCCCGACCATATCCTGAAAAAGCCTGGCCGGCTGGACGAGGCCGAAATGGCGATCATGCGTCAGCATGCGGAGTCCGGTGCACGCATCATCGACGAAGCCAAATGCGACACGCCGCTGTTCAAAATGGCGCGCGAAATTGCGATTTCCCACCATGAGAAATGGGATGGCTCGGGCTACCCCCACGGGCTGGCGGGTGAGGCAATTCCAATGACAGCGCGGATTGTGGCGATTGCCGATGTCTTCGATGCGTTGACCTCGCAACGCCCCTACAAGGCGCCCTGGTCGCTGGACCAGACATTTGCATTCCTCCGTGAAAACGCCGGCAGTCACTTCGATCCGCAGCTGGTTGAAGCCTTCGCCGGGCTCCGGCCGGCGATCACCGCCATCCAGCAGCGCTGGTCCGAGCCTTGAGCGAAAGATGACAACGACCGCCGCGAACGCTCAAGCGTCGCCGATCCTCACCGCCCTGCGGGCCGCGACGCACGACTCGCACAAGGCGGTTGAACGACTGACGCCATTTTTTCGCGCCGACTTCGATCGCGCCGCGTATTTGCGCTGGCTGGACGCGATGCACGGGTTTTATCGCGTGCTTGATGCTGCCGTGGCGGCGTCCGGTTTTGTCACTCATACCCGTTGGCAGTATCTCGAACGCAGCGCGCTGATCGGGCGCGATCTGGCGGCGCTGGCGGGGCGAGCGCCCGCAGATCCACCGGACCCGAATGGGGTGTTAGCGCCCTTGGCAGGGATGCGCAGCATCGGCGAAGTGGCGGGCATGCTGTATGTGGTCGAGGGCTCTGCGCTGGGCGGTAAGGTGCTCTTGAAGGTGCTGGAGCGCGGCGCGGCGGTGACCGCCGATGCCGGGGCCGGTTTCTTTGCACCGCACGGCGAGCAGCCGCACCTGCGCTGGGCGGATTACGTGGCCTTGCTCGAGCGGCTAGCGCTGTCAGCCGGCTTGCAGCAGGACGCCGTCGTGGGCGCTGAAACCACCTTCAACGTGCTGCTGGCTTGGGTGACCGAAGTCTGGCGCGATTGAGAGGGGCGCTACCGCGCTTGGCGCAGCGCCTGCCATCTTAAGTTCAGGCCCTCGCCTTAATTCTCTGCTCCGCGCGCTCGGACGGCACAGTTACCTGTCCGCCTGCGAGTCGCTCACCGCCACCTGCCCCCAATGCTTCCCGCCACTCGCCAGCCACTCGCGTTCTTCCGCCGTCGACTCGCGTCCAATAATCGCATTCCGATGCGGAAAGCGCCCGAAGCGCGCAATGACTTCCAGATGGTCGCGTCCCGCGCTCACCCATTCGTGCAACAGCGGGGCGAACGCGGCATCGGCGCGCGCGTGCTGCTTGAGATAGCCCGCCACCGAGCGCTCCTGCAGGGCTAAATCTTCCGCGTGTTCGAGGGGCAGGTTGAAGAAAGCGCCGGCCAGCGGATGCAGTTGTTCCGGGTAGCCGGCACCATGGGCAAAGTGGGCGAGTTGAAGTGCGCGCTCATCGAAAGCGTAGGCCTCGGGTCGGCCGCGATAGAGATTGCGCGGCAGTTGGTCGAGCGCAATGAGGGCGGCCAGCGCGGTCTCGGGTTGTTCACGCCAGTGATCGAATTCGCCGGCCGCAACGCGCGCCGGCAAGCTGCCAAAGCGCATGGTCAGTTCGCGATCAAACTCGGGGTTGTGGCGAAAGCAGCGGTCGATCAGGCGGCGGCCGCCGGCCGTGGAATCCAGACCGTCTTCAAACCAGCAGCCCAGCAAGGCATTAGCAGTCGCGCAGGTGGTGATCATGGGAACTCCTCGATGAGCAACCCGAGGTTCGCGGGCGGGTCCTATTGAAGCATGAAGCTCGCCTCGCCACGCGCTACTTGTCCTGCGACAGGCTCAGCGCGAACGGTGAGGCGCACGCATTACTCGGGAGCAACGCCTTCGCACTCGCGCTTCGACAGGCTCAGCGCGAACGGTGACGCGAGCGACGAGGCGCACGGATTTGCGGGCGCTAGGCCTTCGCTTTCGGGCTTCGACAGGCTCAGCCCGAACGGTAGCGCGAGCGGCGAGGCGCGCGAATTTCCCGGGAGCAACGCCTTCGCACTCGCGCTTCGACAGGCTCAGCGCGAACGGTAGCGCGACCGGCGAGGCGCAAGCACGACGCAATCGCAACACCGGTTGGGCAGGCTCGTCCAAGGCCCGTTCGTCCGGAGTCGCAACGCCTGATGCCCGTTCGTCCTGAGCCTGTCGAAGGATGAACGGGCTGGCACCAGTCCAACGGCCATGGCGACTTGGCGCCGCGTCTCCCAGCGCGAACGGTAGCGCGAGCGGCGAGGCGCACGCATTACTCGAGCGCAAGGCCTTCGCTTTCGCGCTTCGACAGGCTCAGCGCGAACGGTAGCGCGAGCGGCGAGGCGCACGCGCGACGCAATCGCAACACCGGTTGGGCAGGCTCGTCCAAGGCCCGTTCGTCCAGAGCCGCAACGCCTGATGTCCGTTCGTCCTGAGCCTGTCGAAGGATGAACGGGCTGGCACCATTCCAACGGCCATCGCGACTTGGCGTCGCGTCTCCCAGCGCGAACGGTAGCGCGAGCGGCGACGCGCACGGATTTCCCGGGAGCAAGGCCTTCGCTTTCGCGCTTCGACAAGCTCAGCGCGAACGGTATCGCGAGCGGCGAGGCGCACGCGCGACGCAGACGAACGGGCCATCGCAACACAGGTTGGGCAGGCTCGTCCAAGGCCCGTTGGTCCGGAGCCGCAACGCCTGACGTCCGTTCGTCCTGAGCCTGTCGAAGGATGAACGGGCTGGCACCAGTCCAACGGCCATCGCGACTTGGCGTCGCGTCTCCCATAGGCACGCGCGACACCGTGGGGCGGCTGCAATCAGCGCTCCGCTTGATACACCACACCGATTTCAATCTGGCGCCCTGTAACCTTGTGGCAGTGAAACATCTCTCCCCCCTGTTACTGCAAGCCACAAACCCTGTGACGGCACCCGAACTCACACAGAACCATTTGCTGGAGGCTTTGGGCGCAGAAGTGAGACTGCGTCTGCTGCCGCATTTCAAATGGGTCGGCATGCCACTCGGACGCGTTCTGTACGAGCCTGGCGATCAGTTGAAATATGTGTATTTCCCCACGGATTGCATTATCTCCTTGCTGTACGTGATGGAAGATGGCGCGTCCGCAGAAATTTCGGTGGTGGGCAATGAGGGTGTGCTTGGCGTCGCGGTGTTTATGGGCGGCGACAGCACGTCAAGCCGCGCCATCGTGCAGAGCGCAGGGTTTGCCTACAGCCTTCCCAGCAGGATCATCAAAGAAGAATTCAACGCCTGCCCGCCTCTTCGCATGCTGATGTTGCGGTACGCGCAGGCACTCATTACGCAGATGGCGCAAACCGCAGTGTGCAATCGTCATCACACGATTGACCAACAGCTATGCCGCTGGTTGTTGTTGTCCCTCGACCGGCTGCCCGACAACCAGCTCACCATGACGCAGGAGTTGATCGCCAACATGCTCGGCGTGCGGCGCGAAGGCGTGACCGATGCGGCCGGGAAGCTGCAACGGCTTGGGGTGATTGCCTACAGTCGCGGGCATATCACCGTGCTGGACCGGCCGCGGCTCGAGCAACTGTGTTGCGAATGCTACGCAGTGGTGCGGGCAGAAACCGACCGTCTGCTCCAATAGCCGCCAGACCAACCCAGTTCGCGTCCTAGCGCCGCAGGGTCAACAGTCCAACGCCAACGATGACCGCGCTGACCCCGGCCCACACCGGAATGTTGATGTGCTCGGTCTCCCGTACCGAAAGTTCGAGCGGGCCAAGCTTCGCTTGCTGCGTGTTGCGCGTATAGGAGAAGCCGCCGTACGCCAGCGCGGCGATCCCCGCGATCAACAGCACGACGGCAACGAGTTTGGTCGGGTTCATCGGTCTTGGCTCCGTGATGCATTCGAGCGGGCGGGGCAATTGCTCAACACTGGATGACGTTTACCGCGGCGCGGCCGTCAACAGCATGGGAGGTCCTTCCTGCTTTAATTTCTTCGCCGCCCGTTTCTCTTTGAAGGTCGTTTGCGCCGGCTTTTTATTTTGTTTTTGCTTTTTCTGGATCTTGCTCATCGGGATGCTCCTCTATGGCTGGACGGCAGCGGGTGCTGAATGGCGTCAGCCTGCCCAAGTCTGGCGGCGTGGTCGGTGCGGTGGCAGACACAAGCAAGCAGCGGAGGGTGGCGCTCGTCAGCGGCGCCTCCTCATTTTTGTGGCGCGTTCCAACGCCAGTGCCGGATTTCCGGCATGTCCTGACCATACTCGCGGATGTAACGCCGATGTTCGGTGAGCTTGTCCGCAAGCCTGAGCTTTAACGCAGCGCCTTCGGGGTGATTGCCCGGCAGGCGGTCGAGGGTGTCCATGGTCAGGTGGAAGCGATCAATCTCGTTCAGCACCGTCATGTCAAAAGGCGTCGTAATGGTGCCTTCTTCCTTGTAGCCGCGGACGTGAATATTGTCGTGGTTGGTGCGCCGGTAGGTCAGCCGGTGGATCAACCAGGGGTAGGCATGGAACGCGAAAATGACCGGCTTGTTGCGCGTGAACAAGGCGTCAAACGTGTCGTCATCCAGCCCGTGCGGATGCTCGCTGCGCGGCTGGAGCTTCATCAGGTCAACCACGTTGACCACCCGAATGCGCAGGTCGGGTAATGCTTCGCGCAGGATTTGAACTGCTGCCAGCGTCTCAAGCGTGGGCACGTCGCCACAGCAGGCCATGACGACGTCGGGGTCTTCTCCAGCGCCAGGCTCGGCTGACTCGCTGCCAGCCCAGTCCCAGATACCGATGCCCGCCGTGCAATGCGCCACGGCCGCGTCCATCGCGAGCCACTGTGGCGCCGGATGCTTGCCGGCCACCACCACGTTCACGTACTGCCGGCTACGCAGGCAGTGGTCCATTACCGACAGCAGGCAGTTCGCGTCGGGCGGCAGGTACACGCGCACCACCCCGGCCTTCTTGTTCACGACGTGGTCGATGAAGCCCGGATCCTGATGCGTGAAGCCGTTGTGGTCCTGACGCCAAACGTGCGAGGCCAGCAGATAATTCAGCGACGCGATCGGGCGCCGCCACGCTAGCTCGGCGCTGACCTTCAGCCACTTGGCGTGCTGGTTGAACATCGAATCGACAATATGGATGAACGCCTCGTAGCAGTTGAACAGGCCGTGCCGGCCAGTGAGCAGATAACCTTCCAGCCAGCCTTCGCACTGGTGCTCGCTGAGCATCTCCATCACTCGACCCTGCGGCGCCAACCACTGGTCGCCCGACGCGGTGGCGGCAGTCCATTGGCGGTTGGTGGTTTCGAACACCGCCGCCAAGCCGTTGGAGACGGTCTCATCAGGCCCGAAGATCCGGAAATTGCGCTCGGCCGAGTTGCAACGGGCCACGTCGCGCAGAAAGGGCCCGAGGACACGGGTGTCGCCGATGCCTGGCGCGCCCGGGCCCACCACTGGTGCGGCGTACGCGTGGAAGCTGGGCAGATGCAGATCGCGCAGCAGAAGGCCCCCGTTGGCGTGGGGATTGGCGCCCATCCGTCGCTGCCCGGTAGGGGCCAGAGCCGCAAGCTCGGGCTTTAATTGCCCATGCGCTGTGAACAGTTCTTGCGGCCGGTAGCTGCGCAGCCAGGCCTCCAGCAGCTGCAGGTGTTCAGGGTGTTCAGCCGGGTGCAGCGGGACCTGATGCGAACGGAAGTTACCCTCGCAGGGCTCGCCGTCGACCCACTTCGGCCCAGTCCAGCCCTTCGGTGAGTTCAGCACCACCACTGGCCATCGCTGGCGCTCGGTCCGGCCGTGCATACGCGCCTCTGATTGGATGCGCCGGATCTGCGCCACGGCCTCATCCAGCGCCGTGGCCATCAATGCGTGCATTACCCCGGGCTCATCGCCTTCAACAAAAAGCGGCGTCCAACCACAGCCGCGCAGAAATTGCGCCAGCTCTTCGTGCGTGATCCGCGCGAGCAGCGTCGGATTGGAAATCTTGTAGCCGTTGAGGTGGAGGATTGGCAGCACGGCGCCGTCCGTTTGGGGATCCAGAAACTTGTTCGAATGCCAGGCGGTCGCCAACGGACCGGTCTCGGCTTCCCCATCGCCGATCACGCAGGCGACGACAAGCGCAGGGTTGTCGAAGGCTGCGCCGAAGGCATGGCTGAGCGAATAGCCCAGTTCGCCGCCTTCGTGGATCGACCCCGGGCACTCAGGGGAAGCGTGGCTGGGAATCCCTCCCGGAAAGGAGAACTGTCTGAACAGTTTTCTCAGCCCGGCCTCGTCGGCCGTGATCTCGGGATAAATCTCGCTGTAGGTGCCCTCAAGGTAGGTGTTGCCAACCACCGCTGGCCCGCCGTGGCCGGGCCCCGAGACATAAATCATCTCCAGATCGTAAGTGTTGATGAGGCGGTTGAGGTGCGCGTAGATGAAGTTCTGGCCCGGAGTCGTGCCCCAGTGCCCGAGCAGCAGGGGCTTCACATCAGACAGGCTGAGCGGACGCTTCAGCAGCGGGTTATCCCACAGAAAAATCTGTCCGACCGAGATGAAATTGGCGGCGCGCCAGTAGGCATCAAGGCGCTCGAACGAAGGATCCGCATGTTCATCGGTCATCGCGACACTATCGGCGTGGCCGCCGCCGGGCGTCCGTTCGCTGGCCCACATGCGCGAGCCGGGTCCGCAAGCTCGCCCGGCGGTTTCAAGCCGGCCGCCGCCGGCGCGATGCTGGGCCGTTCCGCGCGCCAGTGCGCTTGCGCACAGAGATCCTCACCGCCGTGCGGTAGCGTTAGGTTCCATCGCTGCGCAGTGGCGCGCCCACGCCATCACCGCTGCCGCAGCCCACCAACGACCCGGAGCAAGACCCATGAAGACATTGAGAACGATTGCCTCAGTCGCGGTGTGTGGGTTCGCCAGCAGCACGGCGCTCGCGCAGGTCGGCGGCATGATGAACGCCGACCACGGCGGCATGTGGGGCAGTGGCTGGATGGCGCGCCACAGCGGTCTGGGGTGGTCACTGTTGCTGGTCGTGATGGTTGGGGTGCTCATCTTTACGCTCGCGCAGCGGCGCAAGTGAGCGTCTGCCACTGGCGAGAGACGCTGCGCCGTTCGCGCTTGTCCGGCGGCGGCATTGAGCAGGCGGGGGCAGATGACGGACCGCGCGCCCTCGCGTTGGATCCCTGCGGCCCTCGGCACTAATCGGGAGGTCACATGCAGACCGACCTATACGACAGACAGCCCGACATACAGGACACCCGCAGCACCGGCGCGGACCGTGATCCCAATCCGTCTGGTTCCTCCAGCGTGTTGAAAGACCCGGTTTGCGGCATGTCGGTCACGGCGCAATCGCCACATCGCCTCCAGCACGAAGGCCGCACGGTGTATTTCTGCAGCGCCCGGTGTCAGGCACGGTTCACCAGCAAGCCCACTCCCTCGCCGCCTGCCCCGGCGTCCAGCAGCGTGGCTGCGGCGGCCGAGGCGAACACGGTCTATACCTGCCCCATGGATCCCGAGGTGCGTCAGCATCACCCCGGCGCCTGTCCCAAATGCGGCATGCGCCTCGAGCCGGAGCTACCCACCGCCGGCGACGATGAAACCAATCCCGAGCTGTCAGATTTCCGGCGGCGCTTCGTCTGGACGCTACCCCTGACCGTGATTGTCGCCATCCTGTCGATGGCCGGCCATTGGATGCCCTCGATCGACGCCACGACACGCGGCTGGGTTGAACTCGTGCTCACGCTGCCGGTTGTGTTCTGGGCGGGGCAGCCCTTTTTTATCCGCGCCGTGCAATCGGTGCTCCGCTTCAGCCCGAACATGTGGACGCTGATCGGGCTGGGGACCTCTGCCGCCTTCCTCTATAGCGTTGTGGCGGTGGTGGCGCCGGGCGCCTTTCCACCCTCGTTCGCGGTGCATGGTCATGTCGCGCTGTACTTCGAGGCCGCTGCGGTAATCCTCTCGCTGACGCTGCTGGGGCAGATGCTCGAACTCGGGGCGCGCGCGCAGACCTCGGCGGCAATCAAGTCGCTGCTGGGCCTGGCGCCAAAGACGGCGCGGCGGATCAACGCCGACGGCACCGAGCAGGACGTGCCTCTGGCCGGCGTCCAGGTGGGCGAGCGCTTGCGCGTGCGGCCGGGCGAGAAAGTGCCCGTCGACGGGGTGGTCACCGAGGGCCTTAGCGCGGTGGATGAATCGATGCTCACCGGCGAGCCTTCCCCGGTAAGCAAGCGGGTCGGCGACCCGTTGATCGGCGCCACGCTTAACACCCGCGGTGCGCTCGTGATGCGCGCGGAGAAGGTGGGTCGCGAGACCGTGCTGGCGGGCATCGTGCAGATGGTCGTTCAGGCCCAGCGTTCGCGTGCGCCCATGCAGCGCATGGCCGACCGCGTGTCCGGCTACTTCGTCGCGGGCGTGGTCACGGCTTCGGTGCTGGCCTTCTTCGGTTGGGGCTGGTTCGGGCCGCAGCCCAGCTGGGTCTATGGGCTGGTGAATGCCGTGGCGG
>CANFVX010000068.1 GCA_947450495.1 Gammaproteobacteria bacterium | reverse complement strand
TTTACTCCGGCAACGGAATGCTAATGGAGAAAAAGCCCGTTTCCAAGCGGAAGCAGGCTTTTTTCATTGGGGAATGTCTCTTTTTTTCATTGGGGAGAACCCCGGTTTTCCCCCTGGGGCCCCCTTCGAACCCCTTCCCCTTGCGCCAGTCTGTTCGGATGTCGACGTGGCGCGCACCACCAGGACGCTTGGCAGACCGAGTGCGAAGGCCCAATCCTCCAGTCAGCGAAGCAGTTCGCCATGGGCCAGCGTCGGATGGGCGGCAACCAGGCCGGGCACGTTTGCGCCGCCTTTTCAGCCACTGACATGGCTTTCGTAATGCGGAAAATGATGATGATGCGCCGCCGCAAAATTTCTCAATATAAGAACTGAACTTTTGCATTGAGAAATGGATCTCACAAGTCATTGAATTTAAATAGAAAAAAATAAAACTTGTATAAGACATAAGAGCTGAGGCTGGTCTTCTACAAGACTACAGTTGTCCCCATCGCGTTCATCTTTTCTTCAATCCATCAGGAGCATCACTATGTCGAACTGGAGTCATCTCTCACGTGAGCAGCAAATCGCCCAACTTGAAAAAGACTGGGCTAAGAACCCCCGTTGGAAGAGCGTCAAGCGCGGCTACAGCGCCGCCGACGTGGTTCGGCTGCGGGGTTCTGTTCAGATCGACTACACGCTGGCCAAGCGCGGCTCGGAAAAACTCTGGAGTCTGGTCAACGGTGGTGCCGCCAAGGGCTATGTCAATGCCTTTGGCGCCATCTCTGCCGGACAGGCCATGCAGCAAGCCAAGGCCGGCCTGGAGGCCGTCTATCTGTCTGGCTGGCAGGTTGCTGCGGACGGCAACACCTCCGAAAACATGTACCCCGATCAGTCTCTTTATGCCTACGACTCGGTGCCCACCATGGTTCGCCGGATCAACAACACCTTCAAGCGTGCAGACGAAATCCAGTGGTCTCGCGGCGTCGGCCCCGGTGACAAGGAGTACACCGACTACTTTCTGCCCATCGTTGCCGACGCTGAAGCTGGCTTCGGTGGCGTGCTCAACGCGTTCGAGTTGATGAAGAACATGGTGGTCGCTGGCGCCGCTGGCGTTCACTTTGAAGACCAACTGGCTGCGGTGAAGAAGTGCGGTCACATGGGCGGCAAAGTGCTCGTCCCCACCCATGAGGCGGTGGAGAAGCTCATTTCCGCGCGTTTCGCTGCGGACGTGATGGGCGTGCCGACCATCGTGCTCGCCCGCACCGACGCCGAGGCGGCGAACCTGCTGCCCTCTGACCATGATGCCAATGACAAGCCCTTCCTCACCGGCGAGCGGACCCAGGAAGGCTTCTACCGCGTGCGCAATGGCATGGAGCAATCGATCTCCCGCGGCGTTGCCTACGCGCCCTATGCGGATCTGGTGTGGTGCGAAACCGGCACGCCTGACCTGGGCTTCGCACGTGAATTCGCCCAAGCCGTTCACGCCAAGTGCCCGGGCAAACTGCTCTCGTACAACTGCTCTCCGTCCTTCAACTGGAAGAAGAACCTGGACGACAAGGCCATTGCCTCGTTCCAGGAGAAGCTCTCCGAGATGGGCTACAAGTACCAGTTCATCACGCTGGCAGGTATCCATATCAACTGGTACAACTCCTTCAAGTTCGCCCACGCCTACGCCCGCGGCGAAGGCATGAAGCACTACGTGGAAATGGTGCAGGAGCCGGAATTCAAGGCCCGCGACATGGGGTACACCTTCGTCTCCCATCAGCAGGAAGTGGGCGCCGGCTACTTCGACGACGTCACCACGGTCATCCAGGGCGGCAAGTCCTCGGTCACCGCGCTGACGGGCTCCACTGAAGAAGAGCAGTTCAACCACTAATCCTGGTTGAATTGCGCAAAAAAGGCCGACACCGCGCGAGCGGGCCGGCATTTTTTTATGGCTGAAAAATCCGGGAAGGACTAGTTCAGCGCTTAACCCAGCGCCGCCCGCGCAATCCGCGCATACACCTTCGACAGCGGCGCCAAATCGGCCACGTTCACGCATTCATCAATCTTGTGGATGGTGGCGTTGATGGGGCCGAGCTCTACTACTTCGGTGCCCAAGGTCGCGATGAAGCGGCCGTCGGAGGTGCCGCCGCCGGTGGAGATTTCCGGGGTCACGCCCAGTTCCTCATTCAGCACGCTGGTGACGCAGGAGAGCAGATGCCCGCGGCCGGTGAGGAATGGCTCGCCGGAGAGATGCCATTTCAGTTCGTATTGCAGGCCGCGGCGGTCCAGCACTTCGGTCACGCGCGCTTTAAGCCCCTCCGCGGTGCTGGCGGTGGAATAGCGGAAGTTGAACGCCGCGTGGAGACTGCCGGGCACCACGTTATCCGCGCCGGTGCCGGCGTTGAGATTGGAGATCTGGAACGAGGTGGCCGGGAAATATTCGTTGCCTTCGTCCCAGCGGGTGGCGGCCAGTTCGGAGAGCGCCGGCATCGCGAGATGGATGGGGTTACGTACTTTTTCGGGATAGGCCACGTGCCCCTGCACGCCCAGCACTTTGAGATGCGCGGTGAGCGAGCCGCGGCGGCCGTTGCGCAGTAAATCGCCCAGTCGCTCGATGCTGCTGGGTTCGCCCACCAAGCAGTAGTCGATGCGCGCGCCGCGGGTGCGGAGTGCTTCCACCACTCGCTTGGTGCCGTGAAGCGCAATCCCTTCTTCGTCCGAGGTCAGCAACAAGGCCAGGGTGCCGGGCAGCGGGCGGCCCTCGGCGCACAGGCTTTCCACGGCGGTGACCATGGCGGCGATGCTGCCTTTCATGTCGGCGGCGCCGCGACCGTACAGCACGCCGTCGCGAATCACGGGCTCGAAAGGATCGCTGCCCCAGGCAGCGAGATCGCCGGTGGGCACCACGTCGGTGTGGCCGGCGAAGCAGAACACCGGCGCGCTGTTGCCGCGCGTCGCCCACAGATTGGCGACGCCTTCATGGTCAAACCGCTCGAGCGTAAAACCGCAGCGGGCGAGGCGCTCGCCGATGAGGTCGAGGCAGCCCGCGTCGTCCGGCGTTACCGAGGGGCGGCGAATCAGCTCGCAGGTGAGGTCCAGTGTGGGGTTGTCGGATGAGGCGTGATCAAGAGGCACTGTCGATTTCTCCGAGTCTGGCGGCCGCGAGCTGCGCGTATTCGGCGGTGAGCTCGCAGCCTATGAACTGTCGCCCGAGCTTGAGGCTCGCCACGCCGGTTGAGCCGCTGCCGGTGAAGGGGTCGAGCACGACCTGGCCGGGCAGGGTGCTGGCGGCGATACAGCGCTCAATCAGTGCCAGCGGCTTTTGCGTGGGATGGCGGCCGTGGCGTTTTTCGTCCGCCCCCGGCGCCGGCAGACGCCAGACGTTTTTCATCTGGCGGCCGTCGTTGCGCTGCTTCATCTCGTCGTAGTTGAACACGTAGCGATCCGCGCTGCCTTTGGCGGACTTCGACGCCCACAGAATCATTTCAGTGGAATGCGTAAAGCAGCGGCAGCCGAGATTGGGCGGCGGATTGGGTTTTTCCCACACGATGTCGTTGAGGATCCGGAAGCCGAGCTGCATCAGCGCCATGCCCACGCTGAGATAAATATGCGTGGTGCCGCTCACCCATAAAGTCCCGGTGGGTTTGAGCACGCGGCGGCATTCGGCCAGCCATTGCAGGTTGAACTCGTGGTCTTCCTGCAAACCCTGACTGCGGTCCCATTCGCCCTTGTTCACCTTGCGCCGCTTGCCGGCCACGCAGGTGCTGCCGTCGTTGGAGAGAAAGTAGGGCGGGTCGGTCCACACGCAGTCCACGCTGTCGTCTGGCAGGCCGCGCAGGAAATCCCGCTGGTCGGCGCAGACCAGGCGGCTGTGGCCGTCGCGGCCTTGCCAAATGGCGGGCGCGGCGGCCGCGGCCTCAGCCTTGGTCGGGCGCGCGGGCGTCGATGGAGAGGGCATGGATGTCGGTTTCCATCAACGCGGCCAGCGCGGCGAACACGCGTCGGTGGCGGGCCAGCGGCAGCTGATTGGCGAACGCGGCGCTGGCTATGCTGAGTCGAAAGTGGCCTTTGCCTTCGCGCGCCCCGGCGTGACCCCGATGCAGATGGGATTCATCGACCAGCGTAAAAGCCGCGTCGGGAAAGGCCGCGCGAAGCGCTTGCTCGATGCGCGCCACGCGCGTGGCGGTGTCACTCATGGCAGCACCTGCTTGAAGGGGCGCACTTCCCAGCGCTCAAACACGCCTTCGGTGACGTAAGGGTCGGCGGCGGCCCATCGGCACGCGGATTCGAGATCGGAGAATTCAGCGACGATGAGGCTGCCCGTAAAGCCGCTGGCGCCGGGGTTTTCAGCGTCGATGGCGGGGAAAGGACCGGCGAGCACAAGGCGACCTTCCCGCTGCAGCGCCTCTACCCGCACCAGATGTGTCGGGCGCACCGCGAGCCGGCGCTCGAGGCTGTGGGTCCTGTCGTAACCGAGAAACGCGTAGAGCATGCCGGGCCTAGTCGTCGTTGGCGGCGGAGTCCGCCGATTGGTCGAAGCGCATCAGATAAACCCCCTGAGCGAGGGCGAACACCAGGGTTAAGCCCATCACGCCGAAGACCTTGAAATTGACCCAGGCATCCATCGAGAAATTGGCGGCCACATAAAGATTGAGCGCACCCAGCAGGACGAAGAACAGGACCCACACCAGATTGAGGCGACGCCAGATCTCGGGCGCGACCTTCAGCGCCTCACCCATCGCGCGCTCCACCAGCGTTTTCTTTCCGATGAACTGGCTGCCGAGAAAGGCCGCGGCGGTAATCCAGCTAATGAGCGTGGGTTTGGCCTGAATAAATTTGGGATCGTGAAAGGCGAGCGTGAGACCGCCCATCACAATGAACATGGCCAGCACCAGCAGTTGTCTTTTCGGCACCTGTCGATGCCGGAACCAGTGCAGGGCGGTGACGAGAATCGCCACGCCAATGGCGGTCGCGGTGGCCGGATAAACGGCCTCTGTTCCGCCGATCAATTTAAAGACGGCGAAGAATGCAATAATCGGTAGAAATTCTAGTAGCGTGTTCATGGCGGGTATCCTTCCCGGCAGTATCGCACCCGGTGGTTCGCCATGGCGAGAAAGATCAGCATTCACCCCACACATCCGCAGGACCGATTGCTCAAGCAGGCCGCCGATCTGCTGCGTGATGATGCCTTGCTGATTTACCCCACCGACTCGGCCTATGGCCTGTGTTGCCGCATGAATGCGCGCGACGGTCAGGAGCGCATGCATCGGGTGCGGCGCGACGAGCCCCGCCATTACCTCACCTTGATGTGTAAAGACCTCTCGACGCTGGCCTCGCTGGCGCGGGTCGACAATCAGGCCTTCCGCATGCTGCGGCAACTGACGCCGGGCCCTTTCACCTTCATCCTCCAGGCCTCGAAAGAAATTCCGCGCCGGATGCTGGACCCCAAACGCCGCACGATCGGCCTGCGCATCCCCGACCATCCCGTCGCCCAAGGGCTCATCGAGCATCTGGGCGAGCCGATTCTCAGCGCCACCCTGACCGATCCGGGGCTCGAAATTCCGCTGGCCGACCCGGACGATCTCTTCGACCGCTACGGCAATCAGGTTGACCTCATGCTGGATGCCGGCGCCTGTGGCACCGAGCCCACCACCGTCATTGACCTCAGCGGAGAAGAGCCGGTGCTGGTGCGCCGGGGGCGCGGTGATGTGTCGAAAATTTTCCCCGACGACTGAGTTGACCGCGCCTTGAACCTTCTCGATATGTTGATTGTGGCGATTCCGGCGGTGTTCGCCGTCACCGTGCACGAAGTCGCGCACGGCTGGGTGGCCAACCGTCTCGGCGACCCCACCGCCGCGCAAATGGGTCGCCTTACCTTGAACCCGCTGCGCCACATCGACCCCATCGGCTCAGTGCTGGTGCCGGTGGCGCTCAAGCTGATGGGTGCGCCGTTTATGTTTGGTTGGGCCAAGCCAGTGCCGGTTAACTTTCGCAATCTTCACCATTTGCCGCGTGATATCGCGCTGGTGGCGGCCGCGGGACCTGCGTCCAATTTCCTGATGCTATGCGGCTGGACGGCGGTCCTCGCGGTGGCCGGTCACTCGCCCCTGTGGCGGGAGATGGGTTGGACGGGCGTACTCTTCAATGCAACAATCATGACGCTCAATCTGGTTCCCATTCCCCCGCTGGACGGTAGCCGCATCGTGAGCGCGCTGTTACCGCGGCGGGCCGCAATGCTTTATGGCCGGCTGGAACGCGTCGGGCTCTTCCTGACCTTACTGCTGGTGGCCAGCGGTGCACTGGGGGTTGTGTTGAAGCCGGTGCTGATCGGGATTGCGCGCATCGTCTCGCGACTGGTGGCCTGAAGCCCCGCGATCCTCCTTATCAATCGACAAAGAGCTAGTTCTCCACATGACTCTCGCCGCCAACAAGCGCGTTCTTTCCGGCATGCGCCCCACCGGGCAACTGCATCTTGGGCACTACCACGGGGTGCTCAAAAACTGGCTACAGCTTCAGCATGAATACGAGTGCTTTTTCTTCGTCGCCGACTGGCATGCCCTGACCACGGGCTACGAAGACACCTCCGGCATCGGCGCCAGCGCGTTCGATATCGTGGTCGACTGGCTCTCGGTCGGCATTAACCCCAGCGCCGCCACCATCTTCGTGCAGTCGCGCGTGCCCGAGCACGCCGAACTGCACCTGTTGCTGTCGATGATTACCCCCATCAGCTGGCTGGAGCGGGTACCGACCTATAAAGACCAACAGGAAAAGCTGCGCGAGCGCGACCTCTCCACTTACGGTTTCCTGGGCTATCCGCTGCTGCAGTCGGCCGACATCCTCATCTACAAGGCCGCCCATGTGCCGGTAGGTGAAGACCAGGTCGCCCACATCGAACTCTCCCGCGAAGTCGCGCGTCGCTTCAATTTCCTCTACGGCCGCGAAAAAGGCTTTGAGGAAAAAGCCCTCGCAGCCGTGAAGAAGCTCGGCAAGCGCAACGCCTCGCTGTATGAGGAATTGCGCAAGCGCTATCAGGAAGAAGGCGCGGCGGAAGCGCTGGAGCGGGGGCAAGCCTTGCTCGACGGCCAGCAAAACATTTCGCTGGGCGATCGCGAACGCCTGCTGGGTTATCTCGAAGGCGGTGGCAAGGTCATTCTTCCCGAGCCGCGCGCGCTTCTGACCCCGGAATCCAAGATGCCCGGCCTGGACGGCGACAAAATGTCGAAGTCCTACAACAACACGATCGGGCTACGCGAAGCGCCGGACGTCGTGCGCCAGAAAATGCGCACCATGCCCACCGATCCGGCGCGCGTGCGTCGCACCGATCCGGGCGATCCGGCCCGCTGCCCGGTGTGGAAATTTCATCAGATTTATTCCCCGCCGGACGTTCAGCAATGGGCGCAGGAAGGCTGCCGCACCGCTGGCATCGGCTGTCTTGACTGCAAGGCGCCGGTGATTGAGGCGGTGCTGAAAGAACAGGCGCCCATTCGCGAACGCAGCGAAGAGTTTCTGGCCGAGCCCGACAGCGTGCGGGCGATCATCGATGAAGGCTGCGAAGCGGCCCGCAAGGCGGCCCGCGAAACGCTGGATGAAGTGCGTCAGGCGATGAATCTCGACTACCGATGAGCGACACGCCCCCCGCTGTTGAGGTGACCGAAGCCGAGCGCATTCCGCCCCAACAGGCGGAGATGCCGTTTGCGATCGTGCAGGGCTCGCCGATGACCGAGCTGCCCAAAGATCTCTACATCCCGCCGGATGCGCTGGAAGTTTTTCTGGAGGCGTTTGAAGGCCCGCTCGACCTCCTGCTGTATCTCATCAAACGCCAGAACCTCGATATTCTCGACATCCCGATTTCGCGCATTACCGAACAATACATGACCTACATCGAGATGATGCAGGGCATGAAACTCGAACTCGCGGCGGAATATCTGGTGATGGCCGCGATGCTGGCCGAAATCAAATCGCGCATGCTGCTGCCGCGGCCCCCGAGCGCCAATCAGGAAGAGACCGACCCGCGGGCCGAACTCGTGCGGCGCTTGCAGGAATACGAGCGCTACAAGAAGGCGGCGGTGGATCTGGATTTACTTCCACGGCTCGAGCGCGAGTTACAGAAAGTGGTGGTGGCCTTTGACCAGCGGGAGTCGCGTCTGCCGCCACCGGACGTCTCCCTGGACGCGCTGCTGGGCGCGTTTCGCGACGTGCTCCGGCGCGCCGCGATGTTTGCCGACCATCAAATCCAGCGCGAGCCGCTGTCGGTGCGCGAACGCATGAGCATCGTGCTGGATCGCACCCGCGCAGATAATTTTGTCTCGTTCAGTGCGATGTTTTCGCCTGAAGAGGGGCGCGCTGGCGCGGTGGTGACGCTGCTCGCGGTGCTGGAACTCCTCCGTCAGGCGATGATCGAACTGGTCCAGAACGATGAGCGCGCGCCCATCTACCTGAAACTTGCCGCTTGAGTTCCCCCATGGATCAGCCTTCCACAAAAATGATCATCGAAGCCGCGCTGATGGCGGCCGAAGCGCCGCTCAATCTCGACCGTCTGCGGGCTGTATTTGGCGACGAGAACGCCGAAGGCGTGCCGTCAAAAGATGAGTTGCGCGAGCAGTTGCAGGCGCTCGCTGGCGACTACGAGGGGCGCGGCGTGGAATTGCGTGAAGTGGCCGGTGGCTGGCGTTTCCAGACCCGCGCGGAATGCGCGCCGTGGGTGAATCGCCTGTGGGAAGAGCGCAAGCCGCGCTACTCGCGGGCCTTGCTGGAAACGCTGGTCATCATTGCCTACCGCCAGCCGATTACCCGTGCCGAAATCGAGGACATCCGTGGTGTCGCGGTCAGCAGCGGCATTATCAAAACCCTGCATGAGCGCGAGTGGGTGAAGATTGTGGGCCATCGGGATGTGCCCGGTCGGCCGGCGATTTATGCCAGCACGCGCGAGTTTCTCGATTACTTCAATCTCAATTCATTGTCCGATTTGCCCACGCTGGCTGAATTGCGCGATATCGATGAATTGAGCCCGGACCTGTTTGCTGATTTTGAAGCGCAGGCCAAAGCCGCCGAGGCCGAGTTGCCTCGCGGTGACACCGATGAAGACGGCGACGATGCCGTCGAACTTGCCGCCGTCCCCAGTCCCGACGGCGTAGGAGACCCCCACTGAATTCCCCTGTTCCCGCCGAAGAGACCGAAGTCCGCTTGCAGAAACTGCTGGCCGCCGCCGGCTATGGATCACGTCGCGAAATCGAGGCGCTGATGAGCGCCGGTCGCGTTACCGTTAACGACGAGCCCGCCGTGTTGGGCCAGCGCGTTGATATCAGCGACCGCGTCGCCATTGACGGCAAGCCTTGCTACACCGAGACCGCTACGGCCGGCAGCGGGCGTGTGATTGGCGTGCACAAGCCGGCCGATGTGGTCTGCACCCGCCACGACCCTGAAGGTCGACCCACGATTTTCGAGCTCCTGCCCGCGACCGCGCGGCGCTGGGTGATGGTGGGGCGCCTCGACCTCACCACCAGCGGGCTCGTGCTGTTCACCGATGACGGCGAGCTTGCCCACCGTTTAACGCACCCGAGCTACCAGATTCCGCGCCGCTACGCGGTGCGCGTGCTCGGCACCCCGGAAGCCGAAGTCCTCGCCGCCATGCTGGCCGGCGTTGAAGTCGACGGCGAGGTGCTCCGGTTTGACCGGATCGCCGCTTCCGGCGGCGAGGGCGCCAATCGCTGGTTCGATTGCACGCTCCACACCGGCCGCAATCGCGAAGTGAGACGGCTGTGGGAAGCTCATGGTCTGGCCGTCAGCCGCCTGATGCGCGTGAGCTACGGCACGCTGTCGCTGCCTCGTGAAGTGCGGCCGGGCCTATGGTTTGAAGTCCAGGGACAGCCTCTTACCCGTCTGTATGAGTCGGTGGGACTGGAAGCGCCGGGTGCGCTGCCGGAACCGCCGCCGGTCCTGCCGGCCCGCCGTGGGCGCGCGGTCGCCGGGCGCAAAGCGCCACAGTCTGCGGGCGGGCGGTCGGTCAAAAAGAAAGCCGCCGAACGCACGGCCCGCATTGAATACATGACGCCCGAACAGCGACTTGAACGCCCGCATCGGCGACACGGTCGGGATGGCGAACTACTCGCCCGGCCAGCGCCGCGTTCACGCGGTGCCGCGGAAGGGCGTGGGACTGGCGAGCCGGGATCAGACCGCGCCCCCCCGCGCGGCCGGAGCGGCCCGTCGAGTGCCGGTCTGCGTGGGCGCGGCCCGGCACGGACGGCGCCCGTAGAGGTGGGCGCTGGAGATGGTCGCCGTCCGCCGCGGCCGCAACGGCCTCGCGACGAAGCGGCGACCGGCGGCGAGCGCGGGCGAGGGCCGGCGAGCCCCCGGCCTGCCGCCGGTGCCGGTGCAGGCGATGGCTGGCGTCCACCACGACCGCAGCGCGCCCGGGAAGAGGGCGCGGACAGCAACGAGCGCGCACGCGGTCCGGCACGCGCCCGGCCAACCGCTGGTGGCGCCGTTTACGAGCGTCGTCCCCCCCGGGCGGGCGCGGAGGGCGCGAGCCCGCCTGCTCGTCGTGGTCCGCCGCGCGACCGCACTGAAGCGGCCGGCGAGCGCTGGCAGCCCGCGCGTGCGCCGCGCGGACGTGACGAAGCGGGAAACCCCCGGGAGAAGGCGGCGCCTGCGGGCCCTGCGCTTTATCGGGGAGCTCCGCCGAAAGCGGCCGGCGAGCGAAGTGCTCGCAGCGACTCCGGCGCACCGCGCAAAGCGCCTTCTGGCGCGCCGCGACCGCGCCGACCACGGCCAGAAAATTGATCTCGGCCGCGACGCCCCGTTAAGCTCGCGGCCCCTTTCGTGACTACTGAGAGATATCGCCCATTCCATGCGCACGCCACTCGTCATCGGTAACTGGAAAATGAACGGCACGCTGGCCTCGGCGCCAGCGCTAGCGTCCGGCGTGCGGGTGGCGGCGGCGCAATTTGCAGGCGTCGAAACCGCGGTTTGCCCTCCGTTCTTGCATCTGGCGGCAGTGCATGCGGCTGTGGCTGATGGTCCGGTTGCGCTTGGCGTCCAAAATATTTGCGACTTCGCGCCCGGCGCCTACACCGGCGAAATCGCGGCCGAGATGCTGGCTGATTTTGGGGTGCGCTTCGTGCTGGTGGGACATTCCGAGCGGCGCGCCTTGTTTGGTGACACGGATGCGCGGGTTCTCGCCAAGTGTCGGCGCGCGCATGCCGCAGGCCTCACTACCGTCCTGTGCGTGGGCGAGACCTTAAGCGAACGGCAGGAAGGTCGAACCGAGACCGTGATTGCTGGCCAGATCGATGCGCTGCTGGAGGCGAGTGACGCGTTAAGCCTGCTCGAGAATCTGGTGATTGCCTATGAGCCCGTCTGGGCGATTGGCACGGGCGAAACTGCCACGCCAGAACAGGCACAAGCCGTCCACCATTTCATTCGGACGCGGCTGGCGGGGCTGTCGCCCGTAATCGCCAACGCCATGCGCGTTTTGTATGGCGGTAGCGTGAAGCCAGGTAACGCTGCCGAATTGTTTGGCATGCCCGATATCGACGGTGGCCTGATTGGCGGCGCGGCGTTGAAGGCTGAAGATTTCATTGCTATCTGTGGCGCCGCGCGCGCGCGGCTAGCGTCTTTCTGAACTGTTTTCCGGAGACTTTTCGATGTTGCAAACCATTCTTCTCGTCGTGCACGTCCTCGTGGCGGCTGCCCTTATCACGTTCATCCTGCTCCAGCAGGGACGCGGTGCGACGGCCGGTTCCGGCTTTGGCGGCGGTGCGTCTGCCACGGTATTCGGCGCCCGCGGTGCGGCTTCTTTCATGTCGCGCACGACAGCGATTCTGGCGGTCATCTTTTTGAGCAATTGTCTTTTGCTGGCCTTTCTCGCAAGCCAGCAGAAGCGCGCCGCCAGTATCGTTGAGCAAATCGCGACGCAACCCGCAGTCACTGCCCCGGCCGCGCCGACCCAGACGCCAGTGATACCGGCGCCGGCCAAGGAAGCGCAGGGCGCTGCTGACCTGCCAAAGATTCCGGCAAGCAAACCCTGACCGTTGTTCAATCGCGATAAAAAATCTGGCGGCCATCGCGACCATCTCGTATCATTCGCCAGATGATTGAAGCGAGGCCTCGATGAGGCCCCGCGAACATAAGCCGACGTGGTGGAATTGGTAGACACGCCATCTTGAGGGGGTGGTGGCGAAAGCTGTGCGAGTTCGAGTCTCGCCGTCGGCACCATCAATCAACGGGCGCGATTGAGCGTCCGCCGCAGGATGCGGAACAGGGTCGGGCCGGCACTGCAATGCGCAGTGCCAACCTGTCAGGATTCAGCGAACAACGCTCATTTATGGGCCCCAAGCGGACAATCTAGCTTGCTTGAACTGTATCTCCCCATCCTGATTTTTCTCGGCGTCGGCTGCGCAATCGGCGTCGCAGCCTTAGGCGCTGGATTTGTGGTCGGCAAATTGCTGGGCGTGTACAACAAGCCCAACGCCGCCCGCTCCACACCCTATGAGTGCGGCTTCGAAGCCTTCGAAGACGCCCGCATGAAATTCGATGTTCGCTACTATCTGGTGGCAATTCTCTTCATCCTTTTCGATCTCGAAATCGCATTTTTCTTTCCGTGGGCCACGGTATTGCCGGAAATCGGCGCGTTCGGTTTCTGGGCAATGATGATCTTCCTCGGTGTGTTGGTCGTCGGCTTCATTTATGAGTGGAAAAAAGGGGCGCTGGAATGGGAATAAACGAGACACCCGACCGCGGTTTCGTCACCACCACCGTTGATAACGTCGTCAATTGGGCCCGTACCGGTTCGCTGTGGCCCATGACCTTCGGCCTCGCCTGCTGCGCGGTCGAGATGATGCACGCGGGCGCTTCGCGCTACGACCTCGACCGTTTTGGCATCGTGTTCCGGCCCAGCCCGCGTCAGTCCGACGTCATGATCGTTGCCGGCACGCTGGTCAACAAAATGGCACCCGCCCTGCGCAAGGTCTACGACCAGATGTCGGAGCCCAAGTGGGT
>CANFVX010000067.1 GCA_947450495.1 Gammaproteobacteria bacterium | reverse complement strand
GTATCAACGAATCCGATGTCAATCTGGCGCTGGCTTCCAAAGCCTATCTCATCGGCTTCAACGTGCGCGCCGACTCCGCCGCGCGCCGTTTGGTGGACGAGTCGGGCATCGAAGTGCGCTACTACAGCATTATCTATGACGTCATCGACGATATCCGCGCCGCTGTTCAGGGTTTGTTGTCGCCGGAAATTCGCGAAACCATCGTGGGTGTGGCGGCAGTACGCGACGTGTTCCACTCCTCGAAGTTGGGCGCCATTGCTGGTTGTTTGGTGATGAGCGGCACTGTGAAGCGCAAGAACCCCATCCGTGTTTTGCGCGACAACGTGGTGATTTACGAGGGCGAACTCGAATCCCTGCGGCGGTTCAAGGACGACGTCAACGAAGTGCGCTCCGGCACCGAATGCGGGATCGGCGTGAAGAACTACAACGACGTCAAACCGGGCGACCAGATTGAAGTCTACGAGCGCACGGTCGTTGCCCGTACCGCCTGATCTGAAGCTGGTAAGCGCATATGCCGCGTGAGTTTCCCCGTCATGTGCGCGTGGCCGAAAACATTCGGCGCGTGCTGGCCGAACCGGTGGCTCGTGCGGGTCGCGATGCCGGTGTCAGCATGCTCACGATTACTAGCGTCGACGTAGCGCCCGATCTGACGCAAGCCAAAGTTGCGGTGAGCGCGTTCGGACTGGAAGACAGCCGGGCATTGATGGCGTGGCTGCGCGACCAGCGCCCGGTGATGCGCCAAACTGTGGCGCGTGAATTGCGGCTCAAGAAAAGCCCTACGATTGCCTTTGTGTTGGACGATACCATCGCCAAGGCGGCACGGATTGGCGAACTTTTGATGGAACGCAAACCGGACTAAATTCCCGAACATGGCGGGCCAGCCAGCGCAACGTAAAATTCCTCGTCGAAACCTGAGCGGTATCCTTTTGCTGGATAAGCCTGCAGGGATTAGCTCAAACGGGGCCCTGCAGCGGGCGCGTTTTGTATTTGGCGCCGAAAAGGGCGGCCACACGGGGAACCTTGACGTCGCGGCCACCGGGCTGTTGCCCATCTGCTTTGGCGAAGCGACTAAAACCAGCGCCTGGTTACTCGATTCCGACAAAACCTACGTCGCAGACATTGCCCTTGGGGTGACGACCGCTAGCGGTGACGCCGAAGGAGAAGTCCTCTCGAAGATGCCAGTCACGGCAGACATGCTGGCGGAGATCCCTGCAACGTTGAGTCGTTTTATTGGGGAGCAGACGCAAGTTCCCCCGATGTATTCGGCGCTCAAGCGCGACGGGCGTCCGCTCTATGAGCTTGCGCGAGCTGGCATAGAGGTCGTACGAGACGCGAGAGCTATCGAAATTAAAAGATTGCAAATCGTTGCGCTTGAGGGCAATACCCTCCGGGTCGAGGTGAAATGCACCAAGGGCACCTATATCCGGGTGCTGGCGGAGGACATCGGAGCCGCTCTTGGGTGTGGCGCTTCGCTTTGCGGCTTGCGGCGAACGGCGGCAGGGCCCTTTGCGCTCGAACGGGCCGTCCCGCTTGGCCTGTTTGGGACCATCGAATGGCCTACTGCCGAGTTCGATAATCTCTTGCTGCCAATTGATTCCGCCCTTCAGGCGATGCGGGCGATAGCGGTATCGACTTCAAGCGCGGCACGACTGCGGCGAGGCCAGTCGCTCAATTTGAGCCGCGAATATCCGCCCGGCCCGCTGCGGATTTACTGCGCCGATGGACAGTTCGTGGGCTTGGGCGAAGCTGGAACAGACCAACAATTGCTGCCACGGCGCCTGATCAGGTACGAGGAATGTTTCCAAACCTCATGATTCAACAATAAAAGCGTTGTTCGGTCGGGGCTTGGCGGTTAGAATGCGCGGCCTTATCGGGCTAGAAATATGTTTAGAGACAGCAGGAGTTCTCAGTAATGGCGTTGACCAGTGAGCAAAAACAGCAAATCGTGACGGGCCACCGTCGTGGCGGCAACGATACCGGAAGCCCGGAAGTGCAGGTCGCCCTGCTGTCCGCCCGCATTGAAGAACTCTCCAAGCACTTTAAAGCTCACGCGCACGACAATCACTCACGGCAGGGCTTGCTCCGCATGGTGAATCGGCGCCGCAAACTGCTCGACTACCTGCGTAGCAACGATACCGAACGTTACCGCGATCTCATTTCGCGTCTGGGCTTACGTAAGTAAACAGCCCCCGCCGGGCCGGTCACTGCGCAACGCGTGCAGTGGCCACAGGCCCTCTCTCCCACCCTCATCAATGAATGGGTTATCGATGACGCCAACCACTGTCTCGTTCAATTACGGCGACCAACTCGTCACGCTGGAAACCGGCCGCATGGCCAAACAGGCCTCCGGCTCGGTCCTAACCACGATGGGCGAAACGGTGGTGTTGACCACCGTAGTCTGCAACCGGGACGCTGGCGCAGCCCGCGATTTCTTCCCGCTAACGGTTGACTATCAGGAGCGCACCTACGCTGCCGGCAAAATTCCTGGCGGTTTTTTCAAGCGGGAAGGGCGCCCTTCCGAGAAAGAGACGCTCACCTCGCGTCTGATAGACCGTCCGATCCGCCCCCTGTTTCCGGAAGGATTTACCAACGAAGTGCAGATTATCTGTACCGTCGTCTCGCTAGACCCGACCGTTGACCCCGATATCGCGTCACTGATTGGCGCGTCCGCGGCGCTGTCCCTCTCGGGCCTGCCGTTTCAGGGACCCGTTGGCGCAGCCCGCGTTGGCTACCGGGACGGACAATATTTGCTTAATCCCAGCTTCGGTGCACTGGCCGAATCCAAACTGGATTTGGTGGTGGCTGGCACTGACACATCGGTGCTCATGGTGGAATCCGAGGCGGCGCAACTCTCTGAAGAAGTGATGCTGGGGGCTGTCGTGTTCGGTCACGAGCAGTCGCAGGCCGTTATCCGAGCGATTAAGGAACTGCAGGCCAAGGTCAACGCGCCAGTGTCAACCTGGACACCGCCGGAGCCGGTGACCTCGCTTATCAACGCGGTGGAGAGCGGGTTTGGCGCTGCCTTCGCAGAAGCTTATGCCATTATCGACAAGCTTGCCCGCCGGGACCGCCTCTCTCAGCTGCGTACTCAGGTAGTGCAGGCCCTCACCGGTGGTGAGGGCGCCCAATGGACTGCCGCTCAAGTCGGCGGCGTAGTCGCCAATCTCGAGTACGACACAGTTCGACGTGCAGCGCTTGCCGGTAAGCCGCGAATTGATGGCCGCTCGAAATCTGACATCCGCAAAATTTACGTCGAAGTGGGCCTCCTTCCGCGCACCCACGGCTCCGCGCTGTTCACCCGTGGTGAAACGCAAGCGCTGGTGGTTGCCGCGCTGGGCACTGAGCGTGATTCCCAGATGATCGATGCGATAGAAGGCGAGCGTCGCGAACCTTTCATGCTGCATTACAACTTTCCCCCATTCAGCGTGGGCGAAGTCGGTCGCGTGGGTTCCCCGAAGCGTCGCGAAATCGGTCACGGCCGGCTAGCCAAGCGCGGCATTCAGGCTGTCATGCCTGATATGAGCAAATTTCCCTACGCCGTTCGCGTCGTATCGGAAATTCTCGAATCCAATGGTTCCAGCTCAATGGCTTCGGTTTGCGGCACCAGCTTGGCGTTGATGGATGCTGGCGTTCCGTTGACGGCACCGGTCGCCGGTATCGCGATGGGGCTAATCAAGGAACAGGACGAGTACGTCGTGCTGTCTGACATTCTGGGCGACGAAGACCATCTGGGCGATATGGATTTCAAAGTCGCAGGTACCCGTGACGGCGTAACCGCGTTGCAGATGGACATCAAAATCAACGGCATCACCAAAGAGATTATGGAGACTGCCCTCCATCAGGCTCGCGATGGCCGAATGCACATTCTTGATTGCATGAATCAGGTGCTCAGCAGTGCGCGCACGGAAATGTCCGTCTACGCGCCGCGCATCATCACCATCAAGATTGACCCGGATAAAATTCGCGATGTTATCGGCAAGGGTGGCAGCACGATTCGGCAAATCACCGAAGAGACGGGCACCACCATCGATATCACCGATGACGGTACTGTCAAGATTGCATCGGTTGACTTTGCCGCAGGTCAGGAAGCCAAACGTCGGGTGGAAGCGATTACCACCGATGTGCTGGTTGGCGCGATATACGAAGGACGCGTGCAGAAATTAATGGACTTCGGCGCATTCGTGAACATTCTGCCCGGCAAGGATGGCTTGGTTCATATCTCCCAGATTTCGCATGAGCGAGTGGAGAATGTCAGCGACAAACTTTCCGAAGGCGATACTGTCAAGGTCAAAGTGCTTGAAATCGACAAGCAGGGCCGTATCCGTCTCAGCATGAAGGCTGTCGACGAGCAGAACTAGCGCTCGGTTGGTGGGAGCAAGAACTGGCAGCGCCGGTTCTTGCTCCCGCTGAGCAGTCTTGCCCTGCCGCTGCAATCAGCGGCTGTTTTGTTCTATAGAGCGCAATCGCGCCTCGGTAACGATGTAGTCCATTCTCTGGTCGTGGTCCTCCATCGGTACTTCTGTAAGTATCTGCGCTTCGAAGCAGAATCCCACGCGTCGCACGTCGGGGTTCTTTGCTAACCACGCATCGTAAAATCCCTTGCCGTACCCGAGCCTGCCACCGCTCAGGCTAAAGCCGAGACCCGGTACCAGCGCAACGGCTATGTCCCTGTCGTACGGCTTCTCTTCTGGCGGTTGCAGGATATCCATGGGACCTCGCACAAGTTCACTCCATTTCTCCACACGACAGGCGCTCATACACTTTCGAGCGTTGATGTAGGGAACCAGCACCTCGATTCCTTGATCGACAAGGTCCAGAACGAGTTCTTGCGTGCTGGCTTCATCTGCAGTCGACAGGTACACAAAAACGGCGCCCCCGGGCATTCTCGAAACCAGCGAAAGGGCGCGTGTTTTAAGTCGGTGATTAGCTTCCTGCCAGCGATCGCGCTGACGATAAAACACGCGTCGTGCTTCCCTTAACCTCTTGCGCAGTAGTGTTTTCGAGGCCGTGATGTCTGGAGTTATGTGGCCTATCGATGCGAATTCATCATTCATGATTGTTTTTGCTTCAACTTCTCGCGGTTCTTGACTTAGAATAACGCCCCTCGCGGGCCGAAGTGGCACGCTCTTGCAGTTAAACCTGAAAGGTATCGAACTTAATGGTTACGATTCGTCTCTCTCGCGGTGGTGCCAAGGCTAGGCCCTTTTACAACATCGTCGTCACCGATAGCCGCAACAAGCGGGATGGCCGCTTTATTGAGCGCCTCGGATTTTTCAACCCGATTGCCGTGAAGGCAGAAGAACCCTTCCGCATTGACATTGACCGCTATAACCATTGGCTTGGTGTTGGCGCGCAAGCTTCTGACCGCGTTGCAGATCTCGTCAAGCAGGCTGCTCGCGCTGGCTAAACGAGTTCCCAAGTGCCGGGGTAGCCTTTTCGGGCTTCGCCGGCGCAACTTCGCACGACGTCGTCTCGCGACTCCACGGTGACCGCCGCCGCCTCTTCAGAAGAACATGTGCTTCTCGGGGAAGTGCATGGCGTGTTCGGCGTTCGAGGCTGGATCAAAGTCCGTTCTTTCACCCGACCAGCGAGCGGATTGTTTGAATATCCCCGCCTAAGTTTCGGTCGCACCTCGGCTGAATTTGAATTCAGACCGAAAAATTTTCGGCCTGACGGGGATAATTTCATCGTGCAGCTTGCGGGTGTCGCGACACGCGAATCTGCAGAAGCTCTGATCGGTCTGCGAATCACCGTTCCGGTTAGCGCGTTGCCCCGAATCAATGACCAAAGTTACTACTGGCGAGACCTGATTGGCCTTCGGGTCAGTAATCTTGAACAGCAGGCACTAGGTGTCGTCACAAGTGTGGTCGAAACAGGGGCTGCCGACGTTCTTGTGGTGGATGGCGAACGCCAGCGTCTAATCCCTTTCGTTCTGGAGCGCTATATCCAGAGCGTCGACCTGATAAACCAGACAGTGACTGTCGATTGGCATCTCGATGACTGAGCCACGGCGTTTCACAGTCATCACATTATTCCCCGAAATGATCGCGGCTTTCGCCGGCGCTGGCATTGTCAGACGCGCTTGCGAACGCCAAATCGTTGCAATCGATACCCTCAATCCGAGGGTGTTCGCAGAAGACACGCGCGCGACTGTCGACGACACACCCTATGGTGGGGGACCTGGCATGGTGATGACCGTCGCGCCGTTAAGAAAGGCTATCAGTAGCATCAGAACCGAATCGGAGAGGCCGGTACACGTGATCTACCTTAGTCCTCAGGGCCGCACGCTTTCTGAGGCTGCCTTGCCCGAGTTAGCACAACACCACCACATCGTTTTGCTCGCCGGGCGCTATGAGGGTATTGATGAGCGTTTAATTGAGCGGGACATTGATTCCGAATGGTCGCTGGGCGATTTCGTGTTGTCAGGAGGGGAGATTGCCGCAATGGCGGTAATCGACGCGCTTACGCGTCGCCTACCCGGTGCTCTAGGAGATGAACGTTCGGCGATGCAGGATTCCTTCGGCGAGGGTTTACTGGATCATCCGCATTACACGCGCCCCGAGCTTATTGATGGGCAAGCAGTGCCAGCGGTTCTGCTGAGTGGGAATCATGCGGAGATTGATCGCTGGCGGCGCCGGGAAGCGCTAGGCCGAACGTGGCTACGCCGTCCCGAGCTCCTCTCAAATAAAGCGCTCAGCGTCGCAGATCAAAAACTGCTTAATGAGTTCATAACGGCCGTTCCGGCTGGTTCCAAAAACGGTGTTTCCTAGCTATCATGCCGGACTCTTCTGAATCCCCGCCGGAGCGCTGCGACCATGTCCAAAATCATCCAAGAACTTGAAGCCGAGCTGCTTCAAAAACAGATCCCAGAATTCTCTCCGGGCGACACCGTGGTCGTGCAGGTACGGGTTAAGGAAGGCAACCGCGAGCGCCTCCAGGCGTTTGAAGGGGTTGTGATAGCCAAGCGCAATCGTGGCGCCAATTCCGCCTTCACGGTCCGTAAAATTTCTCATGGCGAAGGCGTGGAGCGTGTGTTCCCCACTTACAGCCCCATGATCGCGGAAATCTCGGTCAAGCGCCGTGGCGCCGTCCGCCGTGCCAAGCTCTACTACATGCGTGAACTCCGTGGTAAGGCTGCTCGAATCCGCGAGAAGATTGTTTCCAAGTCGGATAAGCCTTCCGCCTGAGTCCTCTTCAGGAATCCCGTCGAAGATGACTCATCCTCGACGGGCTTAGATCTCTCGCTCTAATTCAGTGCGAGGCATTTCCAAAATGTTGTTCCAGATAATTGCAGATATCTGAAGACTCATACATCCACTTTGCAACCCCGTCCTTCTGGTCAATTCTCAAGCAAGGCACTTGACCCTTGCCTGCCTCGCGCACCAACTCATCTCTGAAACCATTGTTCATGCCGATGTCGCGCAATTCGATATCAATGCCGAGGTCGGCCATCTTTTGCCGCACCTTGGCGCAGAACCAGCAGGTGGTGGAGTGATAAAGCGATAAGCCTGCTGTGCTGAGGCCTTGGGTAATGCTGTCAGTCATTGGGTCTCCAACGAGTCTATGGGGGTTGATACAGTCATGAACGACGCTCTAGTCTAGGCTAAAGAGGCCGCTTGTTTGTGCTCGTTGGCGTCGCTGATACGAGAGGTCGCACTCGATGACGGGGCGCATCCCTAACATGAACACGCAGTCCCGACTGCTTCTTCAATTTCTGGATCATCTCTGGATTGAGTACGGTCTCAGCGGCAATACGCTTAGCGCGTATGGGGCAGATCTACGCTTGCTGGAGGCCCGGCTACAAGCGATGGGTCTAAAGCTTGAACAGGCGAGCGAAGCCGAGCTGCTCGATTTTCTGGCGCATTCGGCAACCGGTTCTACCAGAACAGCAGCGCGACGTTTGGCAAGTCTCCGGCGATTCTTTTCCTGGTTGGTCCGCGAGCGGCTCCGCGAAGACGACCCCAGCCTTCGCTTGAAAGGTCCCCGAACCGGCCGCCATCTCCCGACGACGTTGAGCGAAATCGACGTTGAGGCCTTGCTGGCCGCTCCCGGTGGCGATACGGCGCTGGCTCGGCGTGATGCCGCGATGCTCGAAGTCCTTTATGCCACTGGCTTGAGAGTTTCCGAACTGGTCGGATTATCCTGGGCCCAGGTAAATCTTGTGGTTGGCGTGGTACGCATTGTTGGCAAGGGCAACAAGGAGCGCCTGGTGCCCTTGGGTGACGTGGCCCGGGACAAGCTTGATGAATATCTGAAATTCACGCGCCAGGACATTCTCCACGGCCGGGTCTCCGATGCTTTGTTTCCTACGACCCGCGGGGCTGCGATGACCCGCCAAGCGTTCTGGCACTTAATTAAACGCTATGGATTGAAGGCCGGGCTGCGAAGTGAGTTGTCGCCGCATACTTTGCGGCACGCGTTCGCTACCCATCTTCTGAATCATGGCGCCGACTTGCGTGTGGTTCAGCTGCTTTTGGGTCACGCAGATATCTCTACCACGCAAATTTACACGCATCTGGCACGAGAACGACTCAAAGTCCTTCATGAGCAACATCACCCCAGAGGGTAGCCGCCGCCTGTGCTAGTGATTGTCTTGCGGCGTAACCGATACCACTTCCGCGAACGTCGTTAGCCCTGCTGCTATCTTTTCGGCGCCGGAGAGGCGTAGCGGCCGCATGCCTGCTTTTAGTCCCGCTTCACGCAATTCAACGGACTGCAGTCCTGGCTTGACTAGATTCCGGATGTCGTCATTGATAGGCAGGATTTCGTAGATTCCTACGCGGCCGCGAAAGCCGGTATGTCGGCATTCGTCGCAGCCGACAGCGATCTGCATGGCATCCGGGCGCATTAGTGTGGTCAAGGAATCCAGAGTCTCCCAGGCCTCGCTATCCAGCGGTGCCTGTCGCTTGCAAAACGGGCATAAGGTGCGCACGAGTCGCTGAGCCAAAACGCCCAGCAAGGTCGCGCCGATGAGATAAGGCTCGACGCCGAGATCTATCAGGCGAGTTACCGCAGAGGGCGCGTCGTTGGTATGGAGCGTCGACAACACCAGGTGCCCTGTGAGTGCAGCTTGAATTGCAACCTCCGCTGTTTCTCGATCCCGAATTTCGCCGACCATGATGATGTCCGGGTCCTGTCGGAGCAGCGTGCGAACACCATTCGCAAAGCTCAGTTCGATCGCTGGCTGAACCTGCATTTGATTGAAGGACGGCTCGACCATTTCAATGGGGTCTTCGATCGTGCACACGTTGATTTCTGGCCGTGCCAGCTGCCGTAGCGCGGAATAGAGGGTCGTGGTTTTGCCCGATCCCGTGGGCCCGGTTACCAGCACTACCCCGTGAGGTTGTCGCGTCAGGGTCTGCCAGAGGCCGAGGTCGCGCTCGCTGAAACCCAGTGCCGCGAAAGGCTGCTCCAGTTTTTCCGGGTCGAAAATACGCATGACCAGCTTTTCGCCGAACGCGGTGGGCATGGTCGACAGGCGAAGCTCAACCTCTTTGCCCAAAGGCGTTTTAGTCTTCAGCCGACCATCCTGTGGGCGCCGTTTGTCGGCGACATCCATTCGCCCCAGCGATTTGATCCGGCTGACAATCGCGCCGAGCACTGGCGTGGTCATTTGATTGACCAGGTGTAGTACCCCATCGATTCTGAAGCGCACATTACCTTGTTCGCGACGTGGCTCAATGTGGATATCGCTGGCACGTTGCTCAAACGCGTACTGCAACAGCCAATCAACGAGGTGCACGATGTGGCGGTCGTTGGCATCCGGTTCACCGATGTCACCGAGTTGCGTCAGTGCTTCGAGATTTTCAACCGTCGAAGAACGCTCCGCGACTTTGCTGGAAGCGGCTTTACTGATGGAGCGACTAACACCGTAAAACTCGCGCAGATACCGCTGTATTTCGACTGGATTCGCAATCACTCGCTGAATCCGCCGTTTGACGATGGGCGCGATTTCTTTTTCCCACTCGGCGACAAAGGGTTGCGCCGAGGCAATCAACACGTGTTGATCAGAGACTTCAACGGGCAGGAATTGCCAGCGCGTTGCGTAGGCCTGCGAGACAAGTTTGGTAACTGCCTCAACCTCAATTTTCAGCGGGTCGATCCGGTAATAGGCAGCCTTGATACCCTCTGCAAACAGGCGGGTAATGGTTTCCAGCGTGAGCGGGAAGGGCGGTTGGGTGGTGCTTTGAAGATTCTGAGCGGCTAGCTGAGCAAATGGATGCCGCTGGTCATTGTCAGCCGCCCCTGCTTTCACGCGTTGAATGGCTCGCATGTCCAGCCATCCTTTGGTGCCGAACAGACGAAGGACGTCTTCCAGCACAATCTTGCGTTCGGGGCGACTCAAGCTCTGCTCAACAGCAGGCGGCTGTCGTTCATTCATGGCGGTTTTCATCCATGACGAGTGTATCGCTTACCGATTCGAGACGATTGATCAGCGCCAGCAGGAAGTTTCGCTGAAAGCGGTTCTGTGTCGATGCTGGCAAGCGCTCGATCACGGCGTTGCCGATGCGTAGCACGGTGACCGGAGATTCCGCGTTAATGCGGGTGCCGCGCTTGCGACCTTCCATCAGCCCCATTTCTCCAAAGCAATCGCCGGTCAGCAGGCGGACAATTTTGCGCTGCTTCTTTTCGACCTCAACGGTGCCCTCAACGATGACATACAGACAAAGGTCATCGTTTTCTTCCGTGAGTATTGTTTGTCCTGCATCGACTTCAAGCCAGTCGCCGGCGTGGATGAGTTCCCACAGGTCGGCTTCAGGAAAGCCCCTGAAAAAATCCAGATGGCTCACCTTGCCGAGTTTCTCTTGCGGGGAAATCCAGCGCGTCTGGTCATCCAGAAAATCGAAGACCAGTTCAAGGTCGCCGGCAAAATCGCCCCCCGTCTTGTAGCGTTGGGCCGGATTTCGAGCGAAGGCTTTATCCATGATGCGCTGGAGAATCTCCGGCGCATCGCTTCGCATCTCACTCAATCGCGGTGGGCGAGTCGGGAAGGTCGTCGCGTCCGGGGCTGACGGGAAAGGTATTTGGCCGGTGAACAAGCGGTAAGCCAGCACGCCAAGCGCCAGCATGTCGCTTTGCTGAGCCAGACCGAATTCAGATGCCACCTGCTCTTCTTGGGGTGTCTCGATCCCCGCAGCGGGTGAGAGCGCGACCCCAAAATTCGTGATTTTGACTTGAAGATTCTCGCCTAGAAGGACATTAGTGCCAGTCAGTTGGCGGTGAACGGCGCCTTGGCGATGCGCGAAATCAAGCGCGATCGCGATTTGCGAAAGAATGCGGGTCGCGATATCGAGTGGCAGCAGATGCCCTGAACCTGCGAAATCATCCAGAACGCGGCCGCCCGGCACGTGCTCCATGGCGATATAGCAACGGTCTTGATCAATGCCAGCGTCAAAAATGGTGGTGATGTTGGGATGTCGCAGGGCCCCTGCGATTTGAGCTTCGGCGAAGAAGCGACGTCTTTGGGTGGCGGAGAAGTCGGGATCATCCCGACCTTCGGCCGGGGTGAGTTTGAGCGCGACTTCTCGATCAATGAACGGGTCTCGCGCCAGAAACACCTCTGCCGACGCGTTCTCGCTGAGGCGCCGCACGATCTGATACTTGCCGATGCGACTGCCTTCGACTGGGGTGACTGCGTTGACCAATTGAACTCCTGTCACGATGAAATGCCTCTGGGTGCGCCGCTCGTCCACTCCAGCCCCTTTGGAGAGCAGGATAATACCCGCAGCGGATGCCGCCTGGGCGGCAGGACTGGGCCTTGTGTGGTGCCTTGCTCAGTAAGGAACCGTGTTAAATTAGCCCACCTAAACCACGCCAAGATTTCCTCCCTGAGGTTACCGCATGAAACGTTTTATTCTTATCGGCGCGCTGGCGTTGAATCTGTTCTGTCCGCCGCTCTCGGCAGCAGATAAAGATCTGAAGACTCTGTTTGCCGAGCGTTTGCGCAATGTAGTGCCCGATGCCGCAGTGACCAGCGTGAAGCCTGCTGCCATCTCAGGTCTCTACGAGGTCATGCTGGGCGCGACCGTGCTGTATATGAGCGAAGACGGTCGTTATGTTTTTCGCGGCGACCTATTCGATCTCAACTCCAAAGCCAATCTTACGGATGCCCGCCGGATAGCCGCGCGGACCTCCGCCTTCAGCAATCTTGCAGACGGAAGTACCATTGATTTCCCGGCCACTACGCCCAAGGTCCTCGCGACCCTGTTCGTCTTCACGGACATTGACTGCGGATACTGCCGTAAATTTCACAAAGAAGTGCCGGTGCTCAATCAAGCCGGTATCTCGGTTCGATACCTGTCATTCCCACGCACAGGAATCGACAGCCCTTCGTACGAAAAAGCGGTCGCCGTGTGGTGTGCGGCAGACCGCCAGAAAGCGCTGACAGACGCGAAGTCGGGGCAGCAACCTCCCATGAAAAAATGCGAAAACCCTGTTGCGCGCGATTATCACCTCGGGGAATCCATGGGCGTTCACGGGACGCCAGCGCTGTATACCGAACAAGGTGATGAACTCGGTGGCTATACGCCCGCGCCTGAGTTAATTCGCTTGTTTAAGGCCGGGGGCTAAGTTCCGGTAGCTCGTCAAGAAGAGTCTGTCAGCGTCTTAGCAATGCCACTGACAGACTGCCGTCCTTCTCTCGATATTCAATCTTCACCGGCAAGTACGCGCGCTCGGGATCGCACCACAGCGTGGTGCGCCGAGTATCCCGACGAAGATATTCAACCCGCACCACTTTCCTGCCCATCGTGTCCCCGATGAGCGATTCCTCGCCCACAATCCGAATGGGAAAAGTGTCGACTTTGCCGTTATCCGGCACGCGATATTCAAGTGTGGTTTTGCGCTCTCGCAGATCGCTGGCCAGGGCTAGTTGATAACTCAATTTGTCGAGTTCATCCCCGCTGAGCGGAGTGCTCCAGGACTTGGTGTCGTTAGTCCCTTCTGCTTTCCCAAGCGGCCAATTGAAATGAACGACGGTCGCCTGTCGCTTACGGCCATTTTCTTTGCGGTAGCGGTATTCGCTTGGATGGAACCGGTTATGAATGAAGCGACCCGTGCTGGATTCCTCAATTGCGACATGCTTGAACGCGCCAGCCAGACCGGTCGTCGTGAAGTGCGAGGTAAATTCGTAATCACCGGCGGCGTT
>CANFVX010000066.1 GCA_947450495.1 Gammaproteobacteria bacterium | reverse complement strand
GGTCACTCTCAGCATGGTGTGCATCATTCGCATGGTGTTCTCCTTGTCGCTCTTCTGATTGCGCTTTTGGCTTCAGGGTTTGATGGTGATCTCGATGGCGGCGGCGGCCTGCCGGGCTCGCGCCAAAGCCTGCCCCACATCGGCGCCTCTGGCCAGCGCAACGGCGAGGCGGCGCTTGCCGTGCACCTCGGGTTTGCCGAACAGTCGAACCTCGGTGGACGGTTCAGCGAGCGCGGCAGCGACCCCGCTATAGGTAATCCGGGCGCCGTCACCCTCACCGAGCACCGCCACCGATGCGGCCGGGCCCCAGTGTTCAATCACCGGGACCGGGAGCCCTAGCACCGCGCGCACATGCAGGGCAAATTCCGAAAGCGCCTGACCGACCAACGTCACCATGCCGGTGTCGTGCGGGCGTGGTGACACTTCGCTGAAAATGGCGTCATCCCCGCGCACAAACAGCTCAACCCCGAACAGGCCTCGCCCGCCCAGAGCGGCGGTGACTCGTTCGGCAATCGCTTCGGCGCGCTGCCGGGCGAGTTGGCTCATCGGCTGCGGCTGCCATGATTCGCGGTAATCGCCGTCAATCTGCAGGTGTCCGATAGGCGCACAGAAACTGGTGCCGCCCACGTGCCGCACCGTCAGCAGCGTGATTTCGTAATCGAATTCGATAAACCCTTCAACGATCACCCGAGGCACGGCGGCGCGCGCTCCGCTGACCGCGTAGCGCCAGGCGCGCTGGGCGTCGTCGGCATTGCGCACAACCATCTGCCCTTTGCCCGAGGAACTCATCACGGGCTTCACCACACAGGGCATGCCAATACGATCAATGGCCGCCAGACACTCGTCCGCCGAGCTTGCAAATTCGTAAGGCGAGGTCGGCACCCCGAGTTCTTCGGCAGCGAGCCTGCGAATGCCTTCGCGGTCCATGGTCAGCCTGACCGCGCGGGCGGTCGGCGCGACGTGCCAGCCGGCCGCTTCCAGTGCAAGCAGGCGATCGGTCGCGATGGCTTCGACTTCGGGGAGAATGAAATGCGGACGTTCCTGCTGAATCACCGCCTCCAGTGCGTCCCCATCCAGCATATTGATGACGTGCGCGCGGTGCGCGACCTGCATGGCCGGCGCATTGGGATAGCGGTCGACCGCGATGACTTCGACGCCGAGGCGCTGGGCCTCGAGCGCCACCTCTTTACCCAACTCGCCCGCACCGAGCAGCATCAAACGCACGGCGGTATCGGTGAGCGGCGTGCCCAGCACGGGGATCTTGGAGAGGGAATCAACGCTCATGCAATGCTCACCGGAAAGCCGACAGATTGAAGCAGGCGCGCAGTATCCGGATCACCCTGCGGCAGTGCAACCGGCTGGGCCAGAAACTCGCGACGCGTGCCGAAGCGCGCCCGCAGGCGGTCAAATTCGGCGCCGAGCGCGGCTGCTTCAAGGCCCTTCACGACGCCCGTCAAAGTCTGCGGGTCGCAGCAGTGAAATACGGCTGCCTGCAAAGCGCGCAGCGGCTCGGCGGTGCCCAGAGCGAGCATCGCCGCCGGCGCAGACACCCACTCAGCGGGAGCGGCAGCAACTCCCAGCCATCGGGCAAGGGCGTCGCGAATTTGCACCGTCGCCCGTCGCCGGGCGTCGACCGAGTGTCCTGCAATATGCGGGGTCGCCACCCACGCCCGATCAAGCAGGGGCAGATTGATTTGTGGTTCCCCTGCCCAACAGTCAATCACCGCATAGAGCTTGCCCGCGTCGAGCGCCGCGCACAGTGCTTGCTCATCCACTATCCCACCGCGCGCGGCATTGATGAGCAGGCTGCCCGCCGGCATCGCCGCCAGGGCTTTGGCGTCCAGCAGTCCTCTTGTGGGATGAGCGCCGTCGGTGATGAGGGGCACGTGCAGGCTCACCACATCGGCGTGCAAGACGCGCTCAAAATCGACAAATCCGCCCTCCCCCTCGCGCGCCGCACGCGGCGGATCATGGCGGAGACACATCACGCCAATCGCCTCAAGCAGGCCTTGCGCGGCAGTCCCCGCATGGCCGCAGCCAATGATGCCAACGCGTAAATCAGACGGCGAGCGGCCGCTTTGTGCCGCGAAAGCGAGCACGCAGGCCAGTACATACTCGCCCACTGCCCGGGCATTGCAGCCAGGAGCCGAAGCAAACGCGATGTTTCGGGAATCGAGATACCGAAGGTCGATGTGGTCGGTGCCGGCGGTCGCTGTGCCGACAAAACGCACCGGGCTGGCGTGCAGGAGTTCGCGATTGACAAGGGTAACGGAGCGCACGAGTAGCACATCCGCATCCGTAAGTTCGGTGGCCGTCAGGCTCCGGCCATCCACCAGCCGCACCTCGCCGTAAGGCGCGAAGGCCTCGGCGGCGTCAACCATCACGCGATCGACCACCAGCTTCATGTCGCGCGGCCGATCAGCGCCATCGGCGCGCTCACGGCCGTGAGTCGACGTCCGCGCCTTCTTTTTGCGTCGGCAGCAGATCCTGTCGCGTCGCGCCCAACGCCAACACCGAGGCACTGGCGACGTAAATCGACGAGTAGGTCCCCACGATGATGCCGATAATCAGCGCGGTGGCGAAACTGTGAATCAGGGCCCCACCAAGAAAGAACAGCGACAGCACGGTGAGCATGGTCACCACGTGGGTGTTGATGGTGCGCGAGAGGGTTTGGTTAAGCGAAACGTTCATGACCTTGATGGGTTCCGCCACCCGCATGCTGCGGAAGTTCTCACGGATCCGGTCAAAAATAACGATGGTGTCGTTCAGCGAATAACCCATGATGGCCAGCACCGCCGCCAGCGCCGTCAGGTCAAACTCTAACCGGGACAGCGAGAAAAACCCCACAATCACCAGCACGTCGTGCACGGTGGCCACAATCGCGCCGACGGCAAATTTGAAGGTAAAGCGCAGCATCACGTAGATGAGGATCCCGGCCAGAGCGATCAGCGTAGCGATGATGCCGTCTTCAGCCAATTCATCCCCGACCTGCGGGCCGACAAATTCCACGCGCCGTATTTCGGCATCCGGCAGAAGCTTGCCGAGGCGCATCCCGACGTCCTTGCTGGCCGCTTCGGCACCGGTTTGCTCCTTGGACGGCGGCAAGCGCAACAGCACGTTTTCGGGCGATCCGAAGTTCTGCACCACCCCGCCACCAAAGTCAGAGCCTTTTAGCGTCTCGCGGATGGTTTCCAGATTAGCCGGCTGCTTATAGGCAAGTTCCACCACGGTTCCACCGGTGAACTCGATGCTGAAGTGAAGCCCCACCGTAAACAGCGAGATGATGGCCGCGATATTGATGGCGCTGGATAACCAGAGCCCCACGCGGCGCCACTGCATGAAATCGTAGTTGGGATTTTTCCACTGAAGCATTGCGAAGAACTCCCGCGATCAGACCGACAGGCTCTTCAGCCGGCGACGACCAAAGATGAGATTAACCAACGCGCGTGTGCAGGTGACCGCGGTGAACATGGAGGTCAGGATGCCTAGCGACAGCGAAATCGCAAAACCCTTGACCGGCCCTGAGCCAAAACTGAAGAGCACGACCGCGGCGATCAACGTGGTGACGTTGGAGTCGAGAATGGTGGCAAAGGCGCGCTCGTAGCCCGCGTGAATCGCTGCCTGTGGCGACATGCCGCGCCGGATTTCCTCACGGATACGCTCGTTGATCAGCACGTTGGCGTCTACCGCCACGCCCACTGTCAGCAAGATACCGGCGATGCCGGGCAGCGATAGCGTGGCTTGCAACATCGAGAGCAACGCCACCAGCAGCACCACGTTCAGCGCCAAACCGATGTTGGCGATCAGGCCGAACATCCGGTAGTACACCAACATATAAATGCAGACCGCGATGAAGCCGACGACGAAGGAGCTGAGGCCGCGGTCGATATTCGCCTGACCCAGGCTCGGTCCAACGGTCCGCTCCTCAATGATTTCCATCGGTGCGGCCAGCGCACCGGCCCGCAGGAGCAAAGCCAGTTCGCGAGACTCGTCGGCGTTATCAAGGCCGGTGATTTGAAAGCGCTTCCCCAGTTCGTCGCGGATGGTGGCGACGTTAATGACTTCCTCAACGCGCCGACCTTCCACCTGTTCGATAAACACCACGGCCATCTGTTTGCCGATTTCTTCACGGGTAGAGCGGGCGAAATTGCGGGCGCCCTTGCCGTCCAGCGTGATGAAGACCGCCGGCTCGCCGTTTTGCTGTTCGACGCCGGAGCTGGCGTCCACGATGGCGTCACCCGTCAGCATCACCTTCCGATTCAGCAAAATCGGACCGCCGTTACGGCGCTGAAAAAGTTTGGAGCCCGGCGGCACCTTGCCTTCGGTTGCGGACTTCACATCGCCCGCCATATCCACCATCCGGAATTCCAGGGTGGCGGTGGCGCCGATGAGTTTCTTGGCCTCGGCGGTGTCTTCAACGCCCGGCAACTGCACCACCACCCGGCTATCGCCCTGCTGTTGAATCACGGGCTCGGCGACGCCGAACTCATTGATTCGGTTACGCAGCGTAGTGAGGTTTTGCTTGATCGCGGTCTTGCGCGCCTCGACCACAAAGGCGGGTTTTGGCGTGAGTTTCAGCGGGAATTCGTCCGAGGCGGGGCCCTCGGCAACCAGCAAATCGCGGAAGTCCTTGTTGATGACCTCGAGCGCGGCTTCTTTCGCCGCGGCGTTCAGGAAGGTCACGTCGATGCCGCCTTCAGCCGCCCTCGAGACGGCCCGGAAGCGCACCTTCTTGTCGCGGAATGCGCCGCGCAACTCGGTAATAAAGCGGTCTTCGATCTGCTTGCGGACCTCATCGACGTCCACCTGCATCAGGAAGTGCACGCCGCCGCGCAAATCGAGGCCCATGTACATGGGCTTGCCACCCAAAGCCTTCAACCATTCAGGGGTGGCAGATGCCAGATTAAACGCCACCAGATATTGCTTGGTGTCGACGACCTCGTGCAGCGCGGTCATCGCCTTGCTTCGGCTAGCGTCATCTTTGAAGCGAAGTAACAGCCGTCCTGCGCTCACTTCCGAGGCTTTGAGTTCGGCGCCGGCTTTGGCCACCGCCTCGGTGAGCGTTTTCTGCAGCGCGCTGTCAACCGGCGCCGAGCGGCGGGCGCTGATCTGCAGCGCGGGGTCGAAGCCGTAAAGATTAGGCAGCGCATACAGCGCGCCAAGCACCGTAATCGCAAGAACGAGGAGGTAACGCCACAGCGGGTATTGATTCTGGGTCATCGCTTTTTGACTGATTGCGCGGCGCGTCGGGGAGCGCCGGGATCAAATTTCCTTGAGGGTTCCCTTGGGCATGATGGCGCTTACAGCCTGACGCTGCAGTCGCACTTCCACGTTTTTGGCGATTTCCACCTTGATGAAGGTGTCGCCGATTTCGGTCACGCGCCCCAGCAAGCCGCCGTTGGTGACGACTTCATCGCCCTTGCTCACGCCCTGCACCAACTGCTGGTGCTCTTTCTGGCGCCGCATCTGCGGGCGAATGAGGAAAAAGTAAAACACCACGAACAGCGCCACGAGGGGCAGGAAGCTCATGAGGCTCTGCTCCGGTGTCACCGGTGCCGCCTGAGCCCAGGCATCGTTGATTAGAAAAGACATCACTCCCTCCTCACGAAAATCGGCCGGCATTATGACACAGGGCTTCGGGCGGCAGGCATTCAGGAATCAGCCTCGTCGCGCCCGGTTCTGGCGGCGTAGAAATCGGCCACGAAGCGCTCGTAACGGGCCTCGCGGATGGCGGCTCGCGCCTCGCGCATCAGCCGCAAGTAGAACGCCAGATTGTGAATGGTATTCAGGCGCGCGCCGAGAATTTCGTTCTGACGATCCAGATGATGCAAATAAGCGCGCGTGTAATGCCGGCAGGTATAGCACTCGCAGGCGGCGTCCAACGGTTCCTTTGAGGCCCGATGCATGGCGTTGCGAATGCGGATCGTGCCGGTCGAAGTGAATAAATGCCCGTTCCGCGCGTTGCGGGTGGGCATGACGCAATCGAACATGTCGATGCCACGCCGCACGCCTTCGAGCAGATCCTCCGGGGTACCAACGCCCATCAGGTAGCGCGGTTGATCCCGCGGCAGCAGCGCCGCCGAGTGGGCCGTCATTTCGTACATGTCTGGCTTTGGCTCGCCGACCGACAGGCCGCCGATGGCGTAGCCGTCAAAACCAATCTCCAGCAGACGGCGGGCCGATTCACTGCGTAATTGCGGGTAGACCCCGCCCTGCACGATCCCGAACAAGGCCCCGCCGCGCCCCCCGTGGGCCGCTTTGCTCCGCGCGGCCCAGCGCATCGACAGCTCCATCGACACCTGCGCATCTCCCAGCGTCGCGGGGTAAGGGGTGCATTCGTCGAAGGCCATGATGATGTCGCTGCCCAGCGCCTGCTGCACGGCCATCGAGCGCTCGGGCGAGAGAAAAATCTTGTCGCCGTTGATGGGCGATTTGAAGGTCACCCCTTCTTCAGAAATCGAGCGCATATCGCCCAGGCTAAACACCTGAAAGCCGCCGGAGTCCGTGAGAATCGGCCCGGACCAGTGCATAAAACCGTGCAGGCCGCCGTGGTCGGCGACGATCTCTTCGCCCGGCCGCAGCATCAGGTGATAGGTGTTGCCCAGCACGATTTGCGCGCCAATGTCCTGCAGTTCCTCCGGCGTCATCGCCTTAACCGTGCCGTAGGTGCCGACCGGCATGAAGGCCGGGGTGTCGACCGCGCCCCGGGGGAACAGCAGGCGTCCGGCGCGGGCCAGACCGTCGGTAGTTTCAAGCGTGAACTGCATCGGTGCTCTGGAAATGAAAGGCGCGGCAGTGTAACAGCGCTCAGCGCTCACGCACCCCGGGTGCGGGCGTGAGCCACATCGCATCCCCATAGCTGAAGAAGCGATAGCCGGCCGTCACCGCGTGCCGGTACGCGCTCATCACCGGCTGATGCCCGGCAAAGGCCGCCACCAGCATCAACAGCGTGGAGCCCGGCATATGGAAGTTGGTGAGCAAGGCGTCCACCACCCGAAACGGGCTGCCCGGGGTGATAAACAAACGCGTGTCGCCGTGATACGGCGCCAACTCGCCGTCCGCGGCGGCCGATTCGAGCGCCCGCACGCTGGTCGTGCCCACCGCCACCACCCGACCGCCGGCCGCACGGGTCCGGGCAATCAGCTCGCAGGTTGCCGGCGTGACTTCCAGATATTCCGCGTGCATCCGGTGGTCTTCGATGCGTTCGGTGCGCACCGGCTGGAAGGTGCCGGCCCCCACGTGCAAGGTGACGAAAGTCTGCTCGATGCCCGCCTCCCGCAGGCCCGCCAACATCGCCGCATCGAAATGCAGCCCCGCGGTAGGCGCCGCCACCGCCCCGGGCTGGCGGGCATACACCGTCTGGTAGCGCTCGGCGTCGATTTTCTCATCGGCCCGCGTGATGTAGGGCGGCAAGGGAATATGGCCGATCTGTTGAAGCAACTCGGCCAGCGCGCCACCGTCAGCGCGCGCGACTTCATAGAAGCCAGCCTCGTCACGACCGAGCACCAACAGCGCCAGCCCATCGCCAAATTCAATCCGCCGCCCGAGCTTCAAAGCCTTGCTCGCGCGAACCTGGACCTTCGCGCGCTGGCTGTCGAGCAGCCGCTCCACCATCACTTCTACCTGACCGCCGCTGTCCTTCTGCCCGAAGAGTCGCGCAGGGATCACACGGGTGTCGTTAAACACCAGACAATCGCCGGGCTTCAGCAGGGAGGGAAAGTCGGTGAACTGGCGGTCGGCAAATTCGCCGGTCGCACCGTCCAGCGTCAGCAGGCGGGAGGCGGTACGGGTCTGCGGCGGATGTTGCGCCACCTGGGCTTCGGGCAGGTCGTAGAGAAAATCGTCCAGAGTCATGCAGTCGCTCGAGATCGGGGCACAAAGTTCGCGGTCCGGGAGACACCGCCGCGTGGCCAGTGTTAGGATTCGCCCCCTTGGCGGGATGGCGGAATTGGTAGACGCAGTGGACTCAAAATCCACCGCTGGTGACAGTGTGCGGGTTCGAGTCCCGCTCCCGCTACAAATTTGAGCTTCCAGCGAGATTCGGTCGCAGCCAGGCGCGGCAAGAAATCGCTGGAACTCAACTTCGAATTAACCGGATACCACTCCGGGAAACTTTGGCAGCCAACCACCCTATCGGTGTCGTTCGCGGCTAAAGCCTTCTCCTGCAGGAATCTGCACGGGCTTCCCTTCACTTTCGACAAACCTACCGACGCCAATGGGTCGACTGCCCCGATGTGCTCGGCAGAGATGACGCCAAGCTCCGTCCTCTAATGACCACTCGGCTTGTCGCTACACCTTGCGGTTCGCCCGGTGCCAGCCCGGGCCTACTTCGACTGTGCCAGCCCCAACGGGCTGTTTGCTGCCACTTTCAAAATCGGGAACCGGCGCGCTGTTCGCACCGTCCCCCCTCACGGGATGAACGTCGCTGCGGCGCCCGCCACTGACTGATTTCGAAACGACTACTCAGAGCAGGAAATCTCCCAGCACCAGGCTCGCCGGTCCCACCACCTTGATGGAGAACTCGGGCGCGGCGTCCGCATCAACGTTGCCATAGAGCACGTCGGCCTTCTGGTCGTAGTAGAGCTGGCCTGCAGCGGTGAAGCTCTTGGTAGTCGAGAAGGCGGTGTTGGAGCTCACCAGCTTGCTGAAGGCCTGATTGCCGCCGCTGGCGGTGTTGGCATCGATGCCCACCAGATCCAGTTTGTCGCCCTGGCTGTGCGAAAAGTCGAGCACGCTGTCGCGCAAGGCGGTGGTGATCCCTGATTCGCTGATCAGATTGAAGTCGAAGCGATCCGCACCCGTGCCGCCGGTGAGTTTGTCCACTCCCGCACCGCCCGTGAGCATGTTCTTGCCGCTGTTGCCAAAGAGCTGGTTGGCAAGCGTGTTGCCGACAAGATTGAAAGCACCGGTGCCATCGGCACGGCCGATTTCGACATTGGTCTTGAGTGTGTAGTTGGCGAGCGCGCTATACACCACGTCGGCAGTGCCGCCGCCCGCCGCTTCGGTCACCACATCGCCCGTGTTGTCCACGTAGTAGGTGTCGTTGCCGCTGCCGCCGATGAGCGTGTCTGCGCCCGTGCCGCCGTTGAGGGTGTCGTTGCCGCCGAGGGCAGTGATGACGTCGCGGCCGCCGAGTCCGTTGAAGCGATCGCTGCCTTCAGTGCCGGTGAGGTTGTCGTCGCCCGCGCTTTCGGTTTCACCGGATTCCGTCACGTTGATGGACAGCGCGATCCGCGAAGTGCCGGTGCCGTCGGAGACCGTGAGGATGAACTGCTGTGAGTCGTCTGCGGATTCGGCTTCCAGCCCGGCGTCCGACGGGAAATAGGTGAGCGAATGTGTCGCCTTGTCGAGGAAGAGTAGGCCGCCGAGGGGGTCGGTTTTCACCAGCAAAGTGCCGTTATCCACCGCACCTTCAATGCCGTAAGTGAGCGGATTGCCCTCTGCATCGGTGGCGCTCAAGGTGAAGATCTGCTGCGTGTAGGTGTCGTCGAAGGGCGTATCCACGAACTCGAGCGCGGCAACCGGATCAATCACCGGATTGGTGTTGCTGCCCAGCGTGTTGTTTTGGACCACGAAATGGCCATCCGCCTGGCCGATGACGGCGTCGAGGGTGGCGTCGCCGTTCAAATCGGCAAAGGCCGGCGTGGCGTAGCTGCCCACCTTGCCGAGGCCGAAGGGGTAGTCCGTGGGCGCCGCGAAGGCCGGCGCGGTGGCGCCTCCCGTGTTCTCGAAGTACACCGTCCGGCCCGTCACGCCGCCCACGAAGACATCGAGATCGCCGTCGCCGTCGATATCCACCAGCGTGGGCGAAGCCTCGGCGAAGGCATTGGCAAGCCCGAACGCGTTGGTTTGCGCCGCGGAGAAGAGAGGCATGGTGGTGTCGCCGTGGTTCTGGAAATACACAAGGTCGCCGGTGCTCGTGCCCACCAGCACATCCAGCACGCCGTCACCGTTCAGATCGCCAATCGTGGGATGTGCGTTGGCGCCTACGTCGGTCAGGAAATTGAAGTCCCGGATGGGTGTGCGGAACTCCGACCGCGAGTCAACGATGTTGTTCTTGTAGAAGTAGAGATGCCCGTCGTCGTTGCCCACCAGCACGTCGACCAGGCCGTCGCCGTTCAGGTCCGCCAGCGCGGGGTTCGCCTGTCCGCCAGTGTTGCCAAGTCCGGACGAGCTCGGCGCGGCAAAGCTCGGGGCGCTCGGCGTGCCCGTGTTTTCGAGTTTGACGATGGTGCCGTCCTGCAGGCCCACCAGTGCGTCGAGGTCGAAGTCCCCGTCCAGATCCGCGAAGACCGCGTGCGGGAACAATCCCGACACGGCGAGTCCGGTGGGATTTGAGCTTGGGTCGGCGAAGCTCGGCTGGCCCGCCGCGACGTCGTTGTCGTGGATCTGCACCGACAATGCAGCCACCGGCATGGCGTTGTAGTTGGTGTCCGTGCTCGTCACCAGGGTCTGCAGCAGCGCGCTGTGCTCGCCCTGCGCCACGCTGTCGTTCAGCGCGCTCACGATGAGTGTCTGCGGCGTGTTCCAGTTCGCGCTGGTGAAAGTGATGCTGGTTTTGTCTACCGCCAGTTTTTCGTCGGGCGAGGAGAACGTGAGGGTGACATCGGCCGCAGGCGCACTGCGGAGCACGAGGTTCAGGGTGTCGGTGGTTCCGGATTCCGACACCGCGGTGTTACCGCCGGTCTGCAGCAGGTTGATGCCGGGGCTGGTGTTTTCGAAGTAAGCCAGCGTGCCATCGTTCCGACCGATGAGGAGGTCCGGATCGCCGTCGCCGTCGAGGTCGGCCAATGTGGGCGCGGGATAAACACCGCCGATTTTCGGTTGGCTGATGCCAAACGGTGCGTCGACCGGGCTGCCCGGAACCGTCGTGTAGGCCGGCGCGGAGGCGGTGCCGGTGTTCCGGAGGTAGTGGATAACACCGCCCTGCGCGTAACCGATGACCGCGTCCAGATCACCGTCAGCATCGAGATCGGCAAAGCTGGCGTGAGCACCCGCGTTCGCATTGAAGTTCAGCGCGAAAGGGCTGGTCTGGTAGGACGACGCAAAAGCCGGCGCGGTGGTGCTGCCGGTGTTCTCGAAGTAATAGACGTCGTATTCCCCGATATAGCCGACCACCAGGTCGAGGTCACCATCGGCGTTGAGATCCACCAGGGTCGGCATCGCGGGGGGAAAAGCGTTCGACACGCTGAGGCTGGCCGCGCTGCCCGGCTGGAAGGCCGGTGCACTGGCGCTGCCGGTGTTCTCAAAGAAGCGGACGCTGCCGTCCTTGTAGCCAATCACCGCATCGAAATCGCCGTCGCCGTCGAGATCGCCAAACGTCGGGCTGGAGTAGCTGCCTGCGCTATCCAGGCCAAACGAGCTGGCGCGTGTGGCGAAGGCCGCCGAGGAGGCTGAGCCGGTGTTCTCGAAGTAGTGGATGGCGCCGTCCGCAGCGCCGATGAAAGCATCCAGATCGCCGTCATGGTCGATGTCCACGAACGTGGGCTGGGCGCGATCGCCAACGTCAGACAGGCCGAAGGGGTTGCTGACGGCGGTGGTGCTGAAAGTGATCGTGATGGCCATGGCTGAGCGGGCTCCCGGGGTTAGGTACTGGACGGAGAAAGAGGTTGGTTTTATGGCGGCCGTGGCGCGGCAAACTCGCGCGCGCCGAACCGCGACGTGGCTACAGCAGGAAATCCCCCAGCACCAGGCTCGCTGGTCCCACCACCTTAATGGAGAACTCCGGCGCCGCATCCGCATCCACGTTTCCGTAGAGCACGTCGGCCTTCTGGTCGTAGTAAAGCTGGCCTGCAGCGGTGAAGCTCTTGGTCGGCGAGAAAGCCGTGTTGGAACTCACCAGCTTGGTGAAGGCCTGATCGCCGGCCTTGCCCGTGTTGGCATCAATGCCCACGAAGTCCAGCTTGTCGCCCTGCGTATGCGAGAAGTCGAGCACGCTGTCGCGGGTGGTGGCCGTGAGGCCGGATTCGGTGGCGAAATTGAAGTCGAAGCGATCGGCGCCGAGGCCGCCGGTAAGCTTGTCCACTCCCGCACCGCCCGTGAGCACGTTCTTGCCGTTGTTGCCAAAGAGCTGGTTGGCGAGCGTGTTGCCGACGAGATTGAAATTGCCAACGCCATCGGCGCGGCCGATTTCAACATTCGGCTTCAGGATGTAGTTGGCTGCAGAGCTGAACACCGTGTCGGTGCCTCCACCAGCGGCCTCGGTCACCACGTCGCTGGTGTTGTCCACGTAGTAGCTGTCGTTGCCGGCACCGCCGATGAGCGTGTCGACGCCCGCGCCGCCCTTCAGCGTGTCGTTGCCGCCCAGGCCTTCGATACGGTCATTGCCGGCGAGGCCGTCAAAGCGGTCGCTGTCCGCGGTGCCGACGAGCGTGTCGTTGTCCAAGCTTTCCGTGGTGCCGGACTGCGTGAGGTTGACGGTAAACACCGACCGCGAAGTTCCCGTGCCATCGGATACCGTGAGGATGAACTCTACACTCGCATCCGCATTCTCGGCTTCGAGCACGCCATCGGCGGCCGGCGTGTAGGTGGCTCCGAGCGTGGTCTTGTTCAAGGTCAGGGTGCCCAGGGAAGTGGACAGGCTTACCAGGGTGCCATCGTCCGTGCCGCCTTCAATGCCATAGCTCAGCGTATTGCCGTCGGCATCGGTGGCGCTCAGGGTGAAGGCCTGCGGTGCAAAGGTGTCGTCGAATTTCGTATCGACCAAGTTCGCGGCCGCAATGGCCGCAATGACCGGATTGGTGTTGCTGCCGAGCGTGTTGATCTGGACGCTGAAGTTGCCGTTGAGGCCGCCAATCACGGCATCAAGATCACCGTCGCCATCGAGGTCCGCAAAGCTGGGCGAGGCGTTGTAACCCGCGGCCGCCAGACCCGCGGCAAACGGGATGGGCGCTGCGAAGGCGGGCGCACTGGCGGTGCCGGTGTTCTCGAAGAACACGGTCCTGCCCGTGTAGGTGCCGACAAACAGATCTATATCGCCGTCGCCGTCGATGTCGACCAGCGAGGGGGCGCTGGTGCTCTGCGTGCTGCTGAGGCCAAAGGGATTGCTAATCCCGCTGGCAAAGGCCGCGCTGCTCGCGCTGCCGGTGTTCTCGAAGTATCCGAGGCTGCCGTCGCCACTGCCGACCAGCAAGTCGAGATCGCCGTCACCGTCGAGGTCGGCAAG
>CANFVX010000065.1 GCA_947450495.1 Gammaproteobacteria bacterium | reverse complement strand
TCCCAGTGCGGCATCAGCGTAGTCTCGGCGCGCGGCACGATGAAGGTAATGGGCTGCGACACACCGTCTTCAATCAGGGCGCCCATGAAGTTGATCCACTCCGCATGCACCGAGCCCGAACTCCAGGGCGTCTGGCCCGAGATGCGGTAACCGCCCGGCTCGCGCGTGACTTCGCGCAGGGGCGCGGCCTGACCGGCGCTCAGCACATAGGGTTTATCCGCGAAGATTTCGCGCTGCGCGGCCGGCGAGAAGCTCAACAATCGCCACGCCGCGCCCATGTAGAAGGCCGCGACCCAGCCGGTCGACGGACACGCCGCGCTCAAGACCTGCGTGATGCTGACCATCGTCGCGATGGGCGCTTCGTGGCCGCCGTAGACGGCGGGCGTGAGCGTGGCGAGCACGCCGCTGTCGATCAGATCGCGGAGGTTTTCGTCCAGCAAGCCTTTATTGGCTTCGGTGCGGCCTGCGCGCGAGGCCAATGCCGGCGCGAGCTCCTGCGCGCGGCCGATGAGTTCCCGGGAAGTTAAACGCATGCGCACCGCCTTGGTCGTCACTGCAAAAGTGGCGGGGATCATGTGGGCCTTCAATTGATTACTCAAGCACGCAAAGCGTGACGAGCCAGCCCCTCACAGGCGAGACTTCGGCCATTCCCTTTCATCGCGCCACAAGGACAAGCCCATGACCGCCGACCATCGCCTCGACTACAGCGTTAACGAGCACATTGCCGTCATCGCGCTCAATCGCAAACCGGTGAACGCTATCGATCACGCGATGATCGACGCCATCCACGCCGCGCTCCGCCGCGCCGACGCAGACCCTGAGGTGCGCGTGATTGTGCTCACCAGCGCGCTGCCCGGCATGTTCTGCGGCGGTATGGATCTCAAAATGGTGGCCGCCGGCAGCACGCAGGATCTGCGCGAGTTCGTCTACAAGTTCTACATGGAGACGATGAACATTCAGTACGCGCTGACCAAGCCCACGATCGTTGCCATCAACGGCCCGGCACGCGGCGCCGGCATGACGCTCTCCATCACCAGCGACATCGTGATTGCAGCGGATGACATTGACCTCGGCTATCCGGAAATCGACATCGGGCTGATCCCTGCCATTCACTACGCGCACCTGCCACGCCAAATCAGCCGCCACAAGGCGTTTGAACTGCTGTTTGGCGGCCAGCCGATTCCGGCGGCCGAAGCCGTGGCGCTCGGCATCATCAATCACGTGGTGCCGCGCGAAGAACTGATGAACAAGGCGTTGTCGATGGCGAAAGTGCTGGCGCAGAAATCGCCCACCATCATGGCGTTGGGTCGGCAGTCCTTCATGCGCGCCAACGATCTGGACTACCGCCGCAACGTGGAGAACCAGATCGAGACGCTGTGCAATGTCTTCAGCACGCCGGACGGCCGCGAAGGCATTGAAGCGTTTGTGGAGAAGCGCGCGCCGCGTTGGCGCTAAGCGCCGCGCCTCACTTCCCCAGAATCGACCTCATCGCCGCGCGCAGCTGGTGCGCGGCATCGCTCATCACCGCGCCAGCGCGCCAGGCCACGTGCTGGTCGGGGCGCACCAGCAGCGCGCCGCTGTCGGTGATTTCGCGCGCACGCGCCCAGTCGCCGCTGTAGTCCTGCCATTCGCAGCGCGGCCCGATGACGTGCACGGTCAGTGCCACGCCACACTCGGCGGCCACCGCGTTCGCTGCCGCCACCCAGGCCTCGCCGCCAATGCCGGTGAACAGCGTGAAGCGCCCCTTGCCGCAGAGATCGAGCGTAGAGGCCTTGCGACCTTGCGCCGTGTACAGCCACACATGCGGCAGGCGCGCGCCGGGAAACGTGGTGGCTTGATAGTGCAGTTCGCGGTCGCGGGTGAAGGCGGGCTCTGCGCTGCCGTCGTTCACCACCGCCGAGGACTGATAGCGCTGATTCATTTCCACGCCGTGGGCGTCGAACTCGTAGACCTTGAAGGCAATCGCCTGACGGATCGCTTCGCGCTGCGCTTCGGCGGCGGGCGTGGCCTCGCAGCGGGCGTCCATATTGTGTTGCATGGTCACGGGGTCGACGGAGTCCAGTAATCCCAGCGCTTTGAAGATGGGGCCGAACTCTTCGATGGACTGATTGGCGCGGGTCACGATTTGTTTTGCGATCGGCGCGCGCTCGGCGTTGTAGGTTTCCAATAACGCGGGATCCGCCTGCCCTTTCAGCACCAGGGAGAGTTTCCACGCGAGATTGAAGGCGTCCTGGATGGAGGTATTGGAGCCCAGGCCGTTCGACGGCGGATGGCGATGCGTGGCGTCGCCCATGCAGAACACCCGCCCGTTGCTCATGCGCGTGGCGTACTGATTGTTCACCGTCCAGGTCGAGACCGACTGCAGTTCCACCGGCAAGTCCGGCACGCCCACCAGATCGCGCACCACTTTCAGCGCAAAGGCCTCGTCGACCTGCGGCTCGCCCTGCGTGATGTCGTAGCCCCACACGATCAGCCACTCATTCCACGGCCGAATCATCCGCACCAGCCCCATGCCGATGCCGCCCACGTTGGAGCCCGGCTGCAACACCCAGTACAAAACGGACGGCCGATGTGCGACGTAGCGGCTCAGATCTGCCTTGAACAGGATGTTCATCGACCCGCCCACGCCCATGCTGCCCGCAAACGGCAGCTGCGCATGTTCGGCCACCAGCGAGTTGCCGCCGTCGGCGCCGATGAGATAGCGCGAACGTACCGTGAACTCCGCGCCCGACAGGCGATCGCGGAGCGTCGTGGTGACGCCGTCGGCGTCCTGCGTGTGATGCAGATATTCGGTGGACATCCGTGCCTGCGTGCCGCGCGAGCAGGCGGTTTTGAACAGCAAGGGCTCCATGAAGGTCTGCGGCAGATCGTTCATCACACAGGGCGAGGCCAGCAGATGCGCCGCCTTCGACAGCGGATGCGTGCCCCAGGTCGGCAGGCGCCCAAGCTCTTCTCCCGCCAGCGAGGTGCAGAAGATGTTATTGCCCATCAACGCCTGCGCGGTGGCGTGCAGATAGGCTTCGGCTTCCACTTCCTCGCCCAAATCGCGCAGCACTTCCATCGTGCGCTGATTGGTGATGTGGGCGCGCGGCGTGTTGGCCAGCCAGCGATAGCGATTCACCGCCAGATTTTCGATGCCGTAGCTGGAGAGCAGCGCCGCCATCGCCGAGCCTGCCGGGCCGGTGCCGATAATCAAAACGTCGGTGCTGATGCTGGCCATAGGCGGATTCCTTGCGATGGACGTGGGGCGTGTGGAGCGAGAGCGTGGGGCGCAGCCCGACATCGATCAAGTGCAGAAGGCCATAGGCGTGTCGTAATGCGGACCCGAGGGCTGCCGGTTGCAGTGCAAGATTGACCCTTGCCGGACAGCCTAACTACATTAGGTCTCATACCCACGGGGGTATGACCACCGGGCAGCAGTGGCGGCGAGGAGGACACCCGAGATGCACGAGAAGACCCCGCCCCGCGGCCGCCTGCGTCAGGACGCCGCGCTGTCCGCGCCGCCGGCCCGGCGCCTGTTTCTGCGCCAACTCGCCGGCAGCGCTGTGCTCGGCGCGGCGGCCGGCGCGGCGGCCGATCCGCTGCCGGTGCCGGACAGCGCGAAACAACAGGGCAAGCCGGTTGCGAGCAGCCCTTACGGCCAGCCGGCGCGCTTCGAGGCCAACATCATCCGCCGCCAGAGCCCGGGGCTGACCCGTACCAACCAATCTTCGATTGCTTTCACACCGCTGCAGAGCCTGTTCGGCATCATCACGCCCAACGGCCTGCACTTCGAACGCGACCATGCCGGCCTGCCGGATATCGACCCCGCGCAGCACCGCCTGGCGGTGCACGGCCTTGTCGCAGCGCCAAAACTCTTCAGCATGGACGACATCCTGCGCCTGCCCTCGGTGTCACGCCTGCACTTCATCGAATGCGGCGCTAATAGCGGCATGGAGTGGGGCAATGCCGCGATGCCGACCGTGCAGTTCACCCATGGCATGTTGTCCTGCGCCGAGTACACGGGCGTGCTGCTGTCTACGCTGCTGGACGCGGTGGGCGTCGACCTGAGACGCGGCCGCTACGTGCTGGCTGAAGGCGCCGATGGCGCCAGCCTCACGCGCACCCTTCCGTTGTCCATGGCGATGGACGATGTGCTGCTGGTCTACGGCCAAAACGGCGAGATGCTACGGCCGGAAAACGGCTACCCGCTGCGACTGGTCGTGCCCGGCGTGCAGGGTGTGTCGAGCGTGAAATGGCTACGCCGGCTGGAAGTAGGCGATGCGCCCTGGCATACGCGGGAAGAAACCCTGCACTACTCTGACCTCATGCCCGGCGGCCAGAGCCGGCAGTTCACGTGGATTCAGGAAGCAAAGTCAGTCATCACCTCGCCCTCGGGCGGCATGCAGCTCCTCGACAAGGGGGGGTATTACGAAATCACCGGGCTCGCATGGTCGGGGCGGGGGCGCATCAAACGGGTCGACGTCTCGGCCGACGGGGGACGCAGCTGGCAGCCCGCGCGGCTACAGGAGCCGGTCCTCAGCAAGGCGCTGACACGTTTTCGCTACGACTGGGTGTGGGATGGCACGCCAGCGCTCTTGCAGAGCCGCTGCATGGATGAAACCGGCTACGTGCAGCCGGCTCTCCGCCAACTGCGCGAGGTGCGTGGCACCCGCTCGATTTATCACAACAATGCCATTCAGACCTGGCAGGTTGCCGCCGACGGCGGCGTCCACAATGTACAGGTTTGAAGGCCTCGCGCTGGCGCTCGCGCTATTCAGCGCGGCGACCCCCGCGGCACCCGTGTGGCACGGGCTGGGGCAGCCGTTACACGCCGAGGAAATTTCGAGCTGGGACATTGATGTCCGTCCGGATGGGGTAGGTCTACCTGCCGGACATGGATCGGTGGCGGAAGGTCAGGCGGTGTACGACGCCCAGTGTGCCGGGTGCCACGGCACGTTCGGCGAAAGCACCGACTACCTCGCGCTGGCCGGCGGCGTCGGTACGCTGGGCACCAGCTCGCCCCAGCGCACGGTCGGCAGCAAGCTCGACTACGCCACGACGCTGTGGGATTACATCAACCGCGCCATGCCGTTTAACCGCTCGAAAGCGCTAAGCCCGAACGAGGTCTACGCCGTCACGGCGTACGTGCTGAATCTGAACGACATCATCCCGGCCGACGCCAGACTCGACCAGCACAGCCTGCCGAAGGTGGAGATGCCAAACCGCAAAGGCTTTACCCAGCAGCACGGGATGATGCGCGTAGACGGCAAACCCGACGTGCAGAACACCTTGTGCATGAAAAAATGTGCTCCCGCGCCGGTCAAACTTACCTCGCAACTGCCAGCCGGGTTCGCCACCCAGCTCTACGGCGACCTCGAAGGCCACTTCCGGCGCTTCAACGGCAGCGCGCCGGCGGTTGCTATTAGCCTGTCGCCGGCGGCGCTTGCCGCAAGCCACGGCTGCCTCGTCTGTCACGCGCCCCAACAGTCCAAGCTTGGCCCGGCCTTTGTCGATGTCGCCCGGCGCTACGCGCACACCGCAGAGGCCACGACCTTGCTACGCGATAAAATCCGCCATGGCGGGAGCGGCGTCTGGGGCAACGCGGCGATGCCCGCGCAAACCGCCGTCCCGGATCAGGATCTGGCGCAAATCCTGGCGTGGATCCTGAGCGCCGCCCCAACCCCATGAACCCGATGACTCACGAGGAGAAACCCACTATGTCACTTGCGCGTCGAACCTTTCTGCTGCGACTCGGCCACACCGGCCTCGCCGCGCTGACGCTGGCGAGCGGGCTGTTGCCGCGTTTCGCCCGCGCCGAAGAAGCCCGCCCGGCCTTCATGGCCACTGCCGTCGCCGACGCGCTGAAGGCGCTCGGGGTCGGCAACCCCGCCAAGTCGGACGCCATCTCATTCAAAGCGCCAGACATCGCCGAAAACGGCGCGGCGGTCCCGGTAGAAGTGGAAAGTACCTTGCCTAAGACCCGCAGCATCCTGCTGCTCGTGGAGAAAAACCCGCACGTGATGTCGGCCAGCTTCCAGTTCCGGGAGGGCACCGACCCTTACGTCGCCACCCGGGTAAAGGTGGCGGAAAGCTCGGTGATCCATGCCGTCGTCACTACCGACGACGGCGCCTTCTACACCACCCGGCTGGTCAAGGTCACCCTTGGCGGCTGCGGCGGCTAAGCACGGAGAAACGCTCATGTCTGATCCGATGCGCATCCGCGCGGTCGCGAACGGCGACAAAGTTGAAGTCAAAATCCTGATGTCCCACGTGATGGAAACCGGCCAGCGCAAAGACGCCGACGGCGCGGTGGTGCCAGCCCATTACATCGTGAAGGTCGTCGGCACCTGCAACGGCCGGGAGGTCTTGTCCGCGGACTGGGGACCTTCGGTCTCGAAAAATCCTTATCTCTCCTTCCGCTTCAAAGGTGGGGCGAAAGGCGACAAAGTGAAAATCACCTGGACCGATACGGCGGGCGAGCAACGCAGCGATGAGGTGAGCGTCGGATGAATACACGCTTTGCCGCGCGATTGCTCTACACCATGCTGGCCAGTGGCACGCTGCTTCTGGCCGGTGCCGTGCGGGCAGACACCAGCACTCAGGACGCTATCGCCGAATACCGCGAGATGTTCGGCGACGACAACCCGGCCGAACTCTGGCAGGCCCGTGGGGAGGCCCTGTGGCACGAAGCCCGTGGTCCCCAAAAGGCGAACCTCGAAGCCTGCGATCTGGGGCTCGGGCCCGGCGTCATTGCCGGCGCCTACGCGCAGCTGCCTCGGTGGTTTGCCGACACCGGACAGGTGCAGGATCTGGAAACTCGCCTTGTGACCTGCGTCACCTCTCTGCAGGGCATTCCGCGTGACGACTTTCTGAAAGTGAAATTTGGTGACGGCGAGAAAAAATCCGAACTCGAAGCCCTGACCGCCTACGTGGTCGCCGCCTCGCGCGGCAAGCCCCTCACGCTGCCCCTCAAGCATCCGGCCGAACAGGCCGCGTTCGACTTGGGCAAGGCGGTATTCCGCTATCGCGCCGGCCCGCACGATTTCGCCTGCGCCACCTGCCACGGCGAGCCGGGCAAACGCATTCGATTGCAGGAACTGCCGCAGCTCAACACCGCCCTCGGCGCGCGCGAGGCCTATACCCACTGGCCGGCCTACCGCATCTCACAGGGCGAGCTGCGCAGCATGGAGTGGCGGCTGCAGGACTGCTTCCGCCAGCAGCGGCTGCCGCAGCTCAAGTTCGGGTCGGAAGTCGCGATCGGGCTGACGATGTATCTCGCCAAAACCGCTGAGGGCGGCGTGCTGGCCGCCCCAGGCATCAAACGATGAGGACTCCCCGCATGACCGTTTCAAGTGTTGGTGTACTGCTCGCGGCGACGTTGCTGGCGGCCAGCCTGCAAACTGTTGCCGAGGAAGACGCGCCCTACCCGGCCGCCGCCATGCAGCGCTCTTTCGAGGCCAAGAAACAGGCCGGCATGGACCGTCTGACCCAGGACGAAGTCCAGGCGTTGTGCACGCGCTACACCACCGCAACGCTTCCACCCGCCGAGGCCGAGCGCGTGCAGAAGCAAAGCCTGAGCAGCGTGAAGCCGCCGGCCGATGGTCAATATCTGGGAGATTTCAAACGAGGGGAAAAAATCGCGCAAACCGGCACGGGTCTCCAGTCCAGCGATGATCCCACCAAACCGAACGGTGGTAACTGCTATGCCTGCCATCAACTGGCGGCCAGCGAATTGGCCTACGGCACCCTCGGCCCCAGCCTGCAACATTACGGCAAGCTGCGCGGCCAAACGCCCGCCGCGCTGGAAGCCGCCTGGCGCAAGCTGTACAACTCGCAGGCCGATGTGCCCTGCTCCAACATGCCGCGCTTCGGACACCAGAAGATACTCGACGAGCAACAGCTGAAAGATCTGATGGCGTTGCTGTTCGACCCCAACTCACCGGTCAACCAGTGAACCGGCGCGAGTTTCTGGCGGTGCTGGCCACCGCTGCTGCTGGAGGCTTCGCGCTCGACAGTCGCGGCGCGCTGGAAAACGGCGACGGCGAGGCACTCTACGATCTCCCGCCCTTCGGCAATGTGAGCCTGCTGCACTACACCGACGCGCACGCGCAACTCTTGCCAATCTGGTTTCGCGAACCCTCCCAAAATCTCGGTCTGGGACCGCATCTGGGACAGCCGCCGCATCTCACCGGAGAGAACCTGCTACGCCATTACGACATCCCGGCCGGCTCGCGCCTGGCGCACGCCCTGAGCTGTGTGGGTTTCAGCGCCGCCGCGCGCCGCTACGGCAAGCTCGGCGGCTACGCCCACCTCGCGACGCTGGTCAAACGGCTACGCGCCTCGCGTCCGGGTGCGCTATTGCTGGACGGCGGCGACACCTGGCAAGGCTCGGCCACCGCATTGTGGACACGCGGCGCCGACATGGTGGCGGCGCAGCTCGAACTCGGCGTTGATATTGCGACCGGCCACTGGGAATTTACCTACGGCATGGAACGCGTGCTGGAACTGGTCAACGGCCCGCTGCGGGGGAAAGTCGACTTTGTCGCCCAGAACATCGCCACGGCCGATTTCGACGACCCCGTGTTTCCGGCCTATCGCCTGCGCGAGGTGAATGGCGTTGGGGTCGCGGTGATAGGACAGGCGTTTCCCTACACACCAATCGCCAACCCGCGCCATCTGGTCGCCGACTGGCGCTTCGGCATTCAGGAGGAACACCTCCAGACCGTGATCGACGAGGTCCGCGGCAAAGGCGCTGCGGTGGTGGTGTTGCTGTCGCACAACGGGATGGATGTGGATCTCAAACTGGCCAGCCGGGTCAGCGGACTGGACGCCATATTAGGGGGGCACACCCACGACGGCGTGCCACAGCCGGTGCCGGTGAAGAATCCGGGCGGCGTCACGCTGGTCACCAACGCTGGCAGCAACACCAAGTTTTTGGGCGTGCTCGATCTGGACGTACGCGACGGCAAGCTGCGAGATACCCGCTATCGGCTCGTGCCGGTGTTTGCCAATCTGCTACCAGCCGACCCTGCAATGCAGGCACTCATCGATCAGCAGCGAGCGCCGTTCCAGACCAAGCTCACGCAGTCGCTGGCGGTGAGCGAAGGCCTGCTCTACCGGCGCGGCAACTTCAACGGCGGCATCGACCAACTGATCCTCGACGCCTTGATGAGCGTGAAGGATGCGGAAATTGCGCTCTCACCGGGTTTTCGGTGGGGCACGAGCCTGCTGCCAGGCGAAGAGATCACCCTGGAGCGTTTGATGGATCAGACCGCCATCACCTATCCCGCAGTGACCGTTAACGAGTTCACCGGCGAGCGTCTTAAGGCCATTCTGGAAGACGTGGCCGACAACCTTTTCAATCCCGATCCCTACTTCCAGCAGGGCGGCGATATGGTGCGTGTCGGCGGACTCCAGTACACCTGCGAGCCTGGCGCCGCGATGGGACAGCGCATCAGCGATCTGCGGCTGGGCGGTAAACCGATCGATGCCAGCCGCAAGTACAAGGTGGCCGGCTGGGCCTCGGTACAAGCTAACGTCGAGGGGCCCCCGGTGTGGGAGGTCGTTGCAGACTACCTCGGCGCGCACCCTCGACTGGCGGCACCGGCGGTCAATCTGCCCAAACTGCGCGGGGTCAAAGGCAATCCGGGGCTGGTGTGAGAAGCGGCCTGATCTGGCTATTCGGGCTGTGTTTATGCAGCCCGGCGGAAGCGGCGGAACCACGCTGGCAGCCCGCTACCGTCGCAATGCCGGTGCGGCAGGTGGCCCCGCATAGCTTTTATGTCGAAGGCGTGCTGGCCGAGTCTTCGCGTGCCAATCAGGGCTTTATGTCTAACGCCGGGTTTGTCGTTACGCCGGCCGGCGTGGTGGTGTTTGATGCGCTGGGCTCACCCGCACTGGCCGAGCGCCTGCTGGAAATTATCAGAGCGCGTACCGATCAGCCGATTCGGCGCGTGATCATCAGTCACTACCACGCGGATCATTTCTACGGCATCCCAGCCCTGCGCGCGGCAGGCGCTGAAATCTGGGCCCGTACCGAGGCCCGCGCTTATCTGAATTCAGACGCAGCGCAGCGCCGTCTGGCCGAACGGCGGAAGAGCCTTGGTCCGTGGCTGGGTGAACACTTCACGCTGCCACTCCCCGACCGCTGGCTGAGCGCTGATGAATCCTTCACGCTGGGTGGGGTGAGCTTCCAACTCCAACGAGTAGGCCCTGCGCATGCCCCGGAAGATCTGGTGATGCGCGTCGAACCCGACGGCGTCCTCTACTCCGGTGACGTCCTGTACGCCGGGCGCGTGCCATTCATCGGCGAAGCAGATGCCGGCCACTGGCTACAGGCACTCGACCGGCTCCGCCAAATCCCGGCTCACGTGATGGTGCCAGGTCATGGGCCCGCCTCGTTCCATCCAGCGGACGATCTGGGCCTGACCGCGCGCTATCTCCGGTTCCTGCGCGGGGAAATGGCGCGCGCCGTCGCCGATTTTCTACCCTTTGAACAAGCCTACGCGCGGACCGACTGGACGCCATTTGCGCAGCTGCCTACCTTTGAAATCGCCAACCGGGCCAACGCCTACAACGTCTACCTGCAGATGGAACAGGACGCACTACAGCCATGAAGACCAAGCCCCAAAGCCGCGTAAAGACGTCTGCCGCCGAGCCAGTGCCAGATGCCCCGGCAGCGCTGGCGCACGAGACGCACCGCCGGAGCATGATTCACCGATTGCGTCGCGTTGAGGGTCAACTCCGCGGCATTCAGAACATGATTGAACAAAACGCCGACTGCGAAACGGTCGCCCAGCAGGTGTCCGCCGCGCGGCGCGCCCTCGATCGCGCCTTCTACGAGATCATCGCGTGCGCCATGGAATCCGAAATCGAGACCTCGCCCGATCTGTTAACCGCCAGGACGGCTGGCAGACACATCGCCAGAATCCTCTCGAAATACGGCTGAATCTCGCGGTTGCCGACCTACTCCACGAAGCGCGGTTGATACGGGGCCAGCGGTTCAAGGGCGGCATAGTGATCGGCGAGATCCTCGACGCTGAACGGCGTCTCGCGAAACACTTCGTGCACTTCGCGCGGCGCCGTCCACAAAGCCGTTTTGCGACCGTTGAAGGTAAAGCACTGGCCGTTAAAGCGGGCGGATAAATCACTCGCCAACCACACCAGACCTTGCGCCACCTCAGTTGGCGAACCAAAACCCAGCGCTGCCGGCGGCGGTGCCGCTTCGCCTTTGGCGGCCGCCGCGCGCGCCGCCTGATCAAACACCACCTGCGTCATCTCGGTGGCGGCAATTGGCCAGAAGGCGTTGCAGCGGATATTGGCGCGGGCGAGTTCCATCACCCAGGTGTACATCAGCCCCAACATGCCCGCCTTCGCGGCGGCGTAATTGCTTTGGCCAAACCCACCGGCCAGTCCCGAAGACGAGGTGATGTTGATGATGTGCCCACCGCCCTGCTCTTTCATGGCGAGCGCGGCGTGTTTGCCGCACATAAAGGCGCCGCGCAGATGCACCGCGATCACCTCATCGAAATCTTCGTCGCTCATCTTGAGCAGCGTGCGATCGCGGACCTGTCCGGCGTTGTTGACGAGCACATCGATGCCACCAAAGACCTCGACGCAGGTTTTGACCAGCGTCGCGCACACGGCAGAATCGGCCACCGACCCCACCACGCCAACCGCCTCACCGCCCGCTTTTGCGATTAAGGCCGCGGTTTCCGCCAGCGCCTCGGCGTTCGTGCCGTTGATCACGACCTGCGCGCCGGCCTTCGCCATCTCAATCGCCACCGCGCGGCCCAAACCCCGCGACGAACCTGTGATAACCACGCGCTTACCTTGCAATACCGACATCGTGCTGCTCCTGTGTGAGAGATGTTCCAGGCAGTGCTGAAGCTGTCCGTCCCGGACTTTTCAGCGTTTTAAAAACCAAAAGAATGACCGCACTTGCCTGTGCCGCATTGCTGACTATCGCTCGCCCTCATCTCGCGTGCCGGCGTGATGATGCTGCCGACCAGAAGGAATGCCGCGCTGCGTGACCAGTCGGAAGTCCTGCTGAAGGCGCGTCCTGAAACTGCGCTTAAGTCGCCGATATGTACCCGATCGCCGCCGCCGTGTAACCCACCGCGCGCAGCGCCGCCACGCAGGCCGGCGCCTGGGCCGCAGGCAAGGCCAGAAGCAGGCCACCGGAGGTTTGCGGGTCAAACAGCAGCGCGTAGCGGTCCGGGCTGGTGTCGCGATCGGCGACGGTAATCGCCGGAATCGGGCGCTCGTTCTGGCGATGCAGGCTGCTGCGCACGCCTTGCGCGCTGAGTTCGCAGGCGCCGGGCAAGACCGGCAAGGCGCCCAGCTGCAATCTCGCCTGCAGCCCGCCGCGCCGGAGCATTTCGGCCAGATGGCCGGCGAGCCCAAAGCCGGTCACGTCGGTCAGCGCGTGCACCTCGAAGCGCGCGAGTTCGGTGGCGGCCGTTGCGTGAGTGGTGAGCATTTGCGCCACGCAGGCGTCGATCCATTCACTGCGCGCGAGTCCTCGCATCTCGGCCGCCATCACCATGCCGGTGCCGAGCGCCTTGCTGAGCACCAGCACGTCGCCGGCCTGCGGGCTGTCCTTGGCGCGCATCTGTCCGGGCTCGACGTGGCCGTTCACCGCCAGTGCGAGCGAGAGCTCCGCGCCTTCGCTGGTGTGACCGCCCACCAGCAGCGCGCCGGCGGCGTTGAGCGTGGCGATGGCGCCGGCGAGCAGCTGCGTGAGATCGCGCTGCATCAGTGCGGGCGCCGCCAGCGGTAGCGTGACGTAGGCCAACGCCGACTGCGGCGTGGCGCCCATCGCAAACAAATCGGACAAAGCATGCGCGGCGGTGATTTGGCCGAAGAGATAGGGATCGCTGAGAAAACTGCGGAAGCCATCCATGGTGTGGACGGCGGCCCGCCCCGGTGGCAGCACGGTGAGCGCGGCGTCGTCGCGCCCGTCAAGGCCGAGGAGGATGTCCGGGCGCGCGGCCTGCGGCTGGAGCTCGCGGATCGCGCTGCTCAGGATCTCCGCCCCCACCTTCGAGCCGCAGCCGCCGCAGCGCATGGCGAGCGGGCCCAGGGCATCCAGTGCGTCTTCGTTCACCACCGCCGCCGGCGCGCTCATGCTCACCGACGGCAGATCCTGAAATTTCCGCATGAAGCGGCGATCGATGAGGTCTTTCCAGCGCCACACCCATGCACCCTGCACTGCCCAGCGGCCGCGGGTGGCGACGGCGTGGCGTGGGCCGGTGCCAATGATGGCCAGCGCGCTCGCCTGCGGCTTGAACGCCCTCAAGGCTTGCGCGCGACACGCCCGCTGCAGATTCTCGGCCAACGC